>CAIXBE010000144.1 GCA_903917595.1 uncultured Rhodobacterales bacterium | reverse complement strand
CTACGGTGCGCTCTATCACAAGGCGGGCAAGCCGTGACCCTGGGGGCTCGATGCGGCTCGTCGGTTGCAACGGCCGGGTCGACATGGCCAAGATCAAGCAGGTGATCCGGCGGGACGCGGGGGTCCGGCTGCGGGCCCGGTGATCTGTCCACGCAGGACAGGCCCACCCGCCGCAAGGAATTCAAAGGGTTAGCTGCGGGCGTTAGGGTGGTGTTAAGGGTTTGAGGCGGGGGAGAGATGAGGGCCAGCAGGTTGCAAGGGGTGCAGTCCGGGTGGTTAGTTTGCCCTTGCCCACCTGTACCATGGAGCGTGAAATCACGCACCCTACGGGTTGCCTTCCGTCTCGTCGCACGAAAAATCGGGGGAACGCCCACTGATCGGGGCTAACAGGGGCGGGGGGGTAGGTTGGCAACCACGCAAGAATCGCCAAAGGCGCTTTGGGGTGGCGCGGCAGCTGCGCGCCCAAAGCGGCCGTTCACCAGGTGTATCAGACGGGCTTGCTACCCCGCCTGCGGCTCGACGCAAAGAGAACGATGTTGTCGGTGGAACCTCGTGCGCCTCTCGTCAATTCGGGCTGGCAACTTGCTTTCGCATCAGCGCCATCGTCTGTGTGGGCGTCATTTCATTTTCATCATTTGGAGGTTTCCGATTAGGGTGCTTCAATCCATTGAGAAAAATTGAGCAGGCGGTATTATAATAAGACTCGTCAATGATTCGGAGTGAAAGAAAGATGGAAAAACGAACATTGTCTGTCGGTGAACTGAAAAATCATTTGAATGAGCAAATCGGGGCGCTGCAGAGATCGGTTCTGCTTTACGACGAGGGCTATCAGTTGGAAGCCAAGCGGATTTCTGTAATCCTTCGAGTAATGCTGCACAGCGGCAAAGATCCTTCGTTGCTAAAGCGATTAGGTCTCGACGATATGGACGTCGTAGACAGCGCTCCGCAGTTCGATCCGCAAGATCTAATGCCGTTCCACGGCTTGGTTTCGTTAGTGATCGAGAAAGGAGAAGTATTTTATAATGCCCGTCTCGACAACCAATCACCAGATGTGATGACACCTTTCGTGAACTGGTGGAACGCGACTGTGTTTTCGGACAAACAAAACAGGCAAATGTCACGCAAAGACGTAGTACTGACTGCAGCAAATCAAGACGGCGGCGCCCATGTCGATGGTGCATTGCGCGCTGACTATGCAGCGTTGCGTTATGAAAATTCTCTCGGGTGGCTGACAGGGCAAGAGTCGCCGCCATCTAACGACCCTGGCTATGCAGCAATTCGGCAAATCGCTCATGAAATACTCAAGACTTTGATTCCCGGATATTCCAAGACAAAGGAGGATGTCCGCACTACACGAAAGAGGTCTGAAATCTCTGGTGGAAAAATACGGTTCTTTCCTCATGAAAACGCGTTCTTCGCAAACCAGACTGCTGCGCCAATTGTGCCAAGTCAGATGTATTTCGCTGAAATAATTGTCGACAGTATCACAACGGGCTCAGTTAGGATGGTTGTCAATTCAGCTGCAACTGAACCGCTCAATTCGGCTGGCACCCACAGTATGCTCATATTAGCTGGGTCGGAACCAAACTCAGGCGTTTTTGGCGAGTACACCGATGCTATAATCGATCGGGTGTCTATCAGGCAGATGCTAAAATGACGCCAGCTATCCTCAGTTTCTTGATATCAATCGGCAGCTTGGTCCCCTCAATCCATTACCGGCAGGGCTTGCTGCGAGAGGCACCAACGGCCGTTTTGGGGAAGCCGCTTGCAATATGGCATCGACACAGAACGCCATAGAAGGGCTTACTGCGACCCCGCCGCCTCGGCCAGCAACCAGTCGCGGAAAACGCCTGCGTCCTTGTGCCGGGGGCCTTTTTCGGGGGCAACAAGGAAAAAGCCCTCTTCGATCGGAAGCTCCAGCCCAAAGGGTTTCACCAGCCGGCCCGAGGCTAGTTCGGTTTCGATCAGCGAGCTGCGACCTAGCGCGATCCCGCCGCCTTCGGCAGCGACCGCCATGGCCATCAGAGTGGTATCAAACCAAAGGCCCTGCGCGGCATCGACGCGCCCCGCCCCGGCGGCAGTGAGCCAGCCGTCCCAGCCGTCCTGATAGCCAAGGACATGCAAGAGACGCTCTTTGGCCAGATCGGTCGCGGAGTGCAGGCGGGCAGCGATTTCGGGCAGGCAGAGAGGGATCAGGCTTTCGCGGTTCAGCCGGTCGGTACGGAAGCCGGGCCAATTGCCAAAGCCATAGCGGATATCAAGGTCGAAGGTTTCGGCGTCATATTCCTCGGCCCAGATCGAGGAGACGATCCTCACTTGCGTCTTTGGATGCGCTGCGATGAAGCGCGGCAGGCGGCGGGCCAGCCAAGTGACACCAAAGCCAACCATGACGCGGACCGACAGGATGCCGGATCGGTTGGCCCCGAAGACCTCGACCGTGCCGGCCGAAAGGCGTTCAAAGGCGTCGCCCACCTTGGGCAGAAAGGCGGCCCCGGCCT
This sequence comes from uncultured Rhodobacterales bacterium, assembly GCA_903917595.1. Classification (GTDB taxonomy): domain Bacteria; phylum Pseudomonadota; class Alphaproteobacteria; order Rhodobacterales; family Rhodobacteraceae; genus Tabrizicola; species Tabrizicola rara. Next base: position 16,247 of record CAIXBE010000144.1, on the reverse strand, counting down.
TGGTCAATGTCAGGCTGCGCGGCAGGCGTTCGAACAAAGGCTCGCGCAAGTATTGCTCCAGAAGCTTGACCTGCTTTGAAATCGCCGCCTGCGTCAGGTTCAGTTCGGCGGCCGCATTGGTGAAACTCAGGTGCCGGGCCGAAGCCTCGAAAGCGCGCAGCCACGGCAGGGGCGGCATCTGGTGGGACATTGGCGGCTCCTGATCGAAGGCTAGCGACCCATTCGCAGTCTTCGGGCCGCAGGGATGGACCAGAACCGACGGCTGGTCCGGGTTCTGCGAACCTTAGACCTCTTATTCGTTATGTGTAAGTTGGTCAGTTCGGGGTTAGCCTTCAAATAGACTTCGCGAGCAAAAGGGCAGGAATCATGGTGGCAACGGGATTTGATCTGGTGATCGGCCAGCTCTTGCGGACACCGGCGCGACGCAACCCGGATCAGACCATCCATGACGGCGAGGGTGGAGTCCGCACCTACCGCCAGTTCCACGCCCGGATCGACCGGCTTGGGGCGGCACTGACCCGGCTGGGACTGGGCCACGGTGCGACGGTCGCGGTGCTGGACTGGGACACGCCGCGATATCTGGAGTGTTACTTTGCCGTGCCGATGCTGGGTGCGACGCTGCATACGGTAAACATCCGGCTGTCACCCGAGCAGATCCTATACACCATAAACCACGCGCTGGACGACGCGATCCTGTGCCATGAGGATTTTCTGCCCGTCTTGCTGCCGCTTTTGCCCCGCATCACCCGGCCCGTGACGCTGATCCTGCTTTCCGATCACCCCGACGCCCCCCTGCCCCCGGGGTTTGCCGGTGAGCTCGAGACGCTTCTGGTGGCCGAGGCCCCGGGCTTCACCTTCCCGGACCTGACCGAAGACACCCGCGCGACACTGTTTTACACCACCGGCACCACCGGCGACCCCAAGGGTGTAACCTACAGCCATCGCCAGTTGGTCCTACACACCCTGGGAGTTGTTGCAGCCTTTGGCCCGGTGCCGGGCGTGGGCGGGATCAAGACCGATGACGTCTACATGCCGATCACGCCCCTGTTTCACGTCCATGCCTGGGGCTATCCCTATGTGGCAACCTTTCTTGGCCTCCGCCAAGTCTATCCCGGCCGCTATGAACCTGCCCGGCTGCTCGCGCTGCTGACCGCGCATCGGGTGACCTATTCGCATTGTGTGCCGACGATTCTTGCCATGCTGCTGGCCGCCCCCGAAGCGGCAACCGCAGACCTGTCGCACTGGAAGGTGACCATCGGTGGCGCTGCCCTGCCCGAAGGGTTGGCGGCGCAGGCAAGGGCCAAGGGGATCGACATTCATGCGGGCTACGGCATGTCGGAAACCTGCCCGGTGATCTGCATTGCCGACATGGTGTCCAGCCAGACCAGTGACGACATCGGCGGGCGTATTGCGACCGGCAAGGCCGCACCTCTGGTCACACTTCGCGTCGTCGATCCTGACCTGCGCGACGTGCCCCATGACGGACGCACCACCGGCGAGGTGGTGGCCCGCGCGCCCTGGCTGACGCAGGGCTATCTGCGCAACGACGCAGGCACGGCTGACCTTTGGCGGGGCGGCTGGATGCACACGGGCGACGTCGGCCACATGTCGCCGGATGGGACGCTGCGGATCACCGACCGGCTGAAGGACGTGATCAAGTCTGGCGGCGAATGGGTGTCGTCGCTGGCTTTGGAAAGCCTGACCTCGACGGTCGCAGGCGTGCGTGAGGTGGCGGCGGTGGGCATCCCTGACGACCGCTGGGGCGAACGTCCGGTGCTGGTCGCAGTGATCGACGGCGATGATGAGGTCGAAACGGCGATCCGCGCCCGACTGCAGGCGGCGGTGGCGGCGGGGGACCTGCCGAAATGGGCGGTTCCGGACCGGACGATCAGGGTGCAGGCGATCCCGAAAACCTCGGTCGGCAAGCAGGACAAGAAGGTGATCCGTCAGATGCTGGCCACCGGAGAGATCGGCTAAAGCGAATTGCATTTGACTGGAGCCACGCAGTCACCCTGTACGCCGAGGCAGCGATTGCTCTTGCAAACGCGTTCGGTGTGCAGAGTGAATTCAAGTGAACGCGATGCGCTTCTAGGCCAACCAAGGCATAACCAAAACCGCGCCAATGCCGCCACAGCCGTCATTTGCCGTTCTACCCGGTTTCGCGCGATCTTGCGCAGGCTGGTAAGTCAGCCGCGCCCGCCCTTTCAGGAGCCTCCATTGTACGGCATCACCCCCTCTGCCCGTCTGCGCCCCTCGCCCTTTTACGAGGCGACCGTCAAGGAAGGCGTCTGCGCCTTTACCACCTATAACCACATGCTGATGCCGACATCCTACGGCAAGCCGCTGGAGGAATACTGGCGGCTGATCAACGGCGTCAGCCAGTGGGATGTGGCGGTTGAACGGCAGGTGCAACTGAAGGGGCCGGATGCGGGGCGGTTGGCGCAGATATTGGCGCCGCGCGATCTGTCGCAGCAGAAGGTCGGGCAAGGCAAATATGTGCCCCTGTGCAACCATCAGGGCGTGCTGATCAACGACCCGATCTGCCTGAAACTGGCGGATGACCTGTATTGGCTGTCGATTGCGGATTCGAACATCTGGTTCTGGGCCGGGGCGATTGCCGCCGAACGTGGGCTGAACGTCGAGGTTTCGGAGCCGGATGTGTCGCCCATGGCGATCCAAGGCCCGAAGGCCGAGGACGTGGTGGCCGCAGTTTGCGGCGACTGGGTGCGCGGGATGAAGTACTTCTGGTTCAAGGAGACAGCGATCAACGGCATCCCGGTCGTGGTGCAACGGTCGGGCTGGTCCAAGCAGGGCGGGTTCGAAATCTATCTGCGCGATGGGTCCAAGGGCACCGAGCTGTGGAATATCTTCCGCGAGGCGGGCGCGCCCTGGGGCATCGGGCCGGGCAATCCGAACTGGTCAGAGCGGGTGGAATCGGGCCTTGTCTCCTTCGGTGGGGACAGCGACGGGACGACGAACCCCTATGAGGTGCGGATGGGCAAATACATCGACTTGCATGCCCCCGACGACACCATCGGCATCCATGCCTTGCGCCGGATTGCGGCGGAGGGGCCAAAGCGGCACTCGCTGGGGATCATCCTTGACGCGGGCGATCCGGTGACGCCGGGGTTCCTGTGGAACCCGATCTTCAAGGACGGGCAGAAGGTTGGCGATCTGACCAACTGCGTCTTTTCGATCCGGGTGCAGAAGAACCTTGGTTTTGCGCTGATCTCCACCACCTGCAAGGTCGGGGATCGGGTCGAGGCGCTGGTGGGGGGCCGCATGGAACCCGGTGTGCTGGTGGAGATGCCCTTTCTATGAGCCTTGATTTCATTACCGAACCCGCCCGCCACGTCCCCGTCATCCACCGCACCGATGTGCTGGTGGTGGGCTCCGGCCCCGGCGGGCTTGCGGCTGCCCTCGCCGCTGCCCGTGCGGGGGTCGAGGTCACCATGGTCGAACGCTTTGGCTGCTATGGCGGCAATATCACCGTTGTCGGCGTCGAAGGGCTGGCCTGGTATCGCCATGAGGCAACGGTTGAGGCGAACGGCATCGGGCGGGAATTCGAAGAGCGGGCGAAGGCGATGGGTGCGGCGGTGCCGGAAAGCCAGTCTCTGTCCTATGAGCTGGACAGCGAGGGCTTCAAGCTGGTCGCAGACCGGCTGGTCGAGGAGGCGGGCATTCATGGGATGATGCACCGGACCTTTGTCGCCCCGGTCATGGAGGGCGACCGCATCGCCGGGATCATCGTGGAATCGAAGGCGGGGCGCGAGGCGATCCTGGCCCGCGTGGTCATCGACGCCACCGGTGACGCCGACGTGGCGGTGCGCTGTGGTGCCCCTGCCCCGAAGACCCCGTCCGAACACATGCAGGCGGCGAGCGTCATGTTCCACCTTGCGGGTGTCAACAAGGCGGAATTCATGGCCGAGGTGAAGGCCGATCCGCAGACCTACAAGGACTGGTCCACCGGCGAATGGACGGTGGAGACGGACGGGAAAGAGGACGACATGTTCTCGCCCTTCCTGAAGAAGCCCTTCGCGAAGGCGATTGAGCAGGGGATCATCCCAAAGCACCTGAACACCATCGCCGGGACCTGGGGCGCGATGCATGACACGGGCGAGTTGACCTATATGAACCTTGTCCATCTTTCGGGGATCGACGGCACCGACCCCGACAGCATGACGAAGGGCGAGGTCGAGGGCCGCAAGCAGGCGATGCTGGCAATCGAGGCGCTTCGGCATTTCATGCCGGGCTGCAAGGGCGCGCGACTGCGGAATTTCGGCATGACCATCGGTATCCGCGACACCCGCAAAATCGATGCGGTCTACAACATGACCGAGGCGGATGTGCGCCATGAGGGGCGATTCGAGGATACGATCGGCATCTATCCGGAATTCATCGACGGCTACGGCATCCTGATCATCCCAACGACCGGGCGCTATATGCATATCCCTTACCGGTCGATGTTGCCGAAGGGGGTCAAGGGGCTCTTGGTCGCAGGACGGGCGATTGGCGGCGACATGGTGGCCCATGCGGCCACGCGCAACATGGCCTGTTGTGCGGTGGCGGGGCAAGGCGCGGGCGTGGCGGCGGCACAGGCGGTGAAATCCAACCGTGATGTGGATACGGTTGACATGGAGGCGGTTCAGCGCGAACTGATCCGGCAGGGGGTTCGCATCCAATGACCATTGTTGCACGGACATTCGCGACCTTCGCCGAAGGCTTTGGCCTTTCATATGCGGACGAGGTTTCGGGCGAAACCTACTTCGCAACCTTCGCCACGGCCGAACCCGACCCGCGACGCGCCGCGATCTGGGATAAGATCGCTCTCATCGAAAACCGCATGGAGGCGGCCCTGCGGCCCTTGGCAAAGGCCCTTGGCGTGATCCCGGCCAACCTTGCCGCCCTTCGCCAGTCCGGGCGAGACGAAGCCCTCGCCGATCCCATTCAGTGCTGGGAGGCGGCCATGGAGGAGATGGCCCGCGAATATCCGGCTTATCTGGACGAATTCGCTGGGCTGAAAGTCATTGCGCCACAAGAGGCGTTTGACGTCATGGACCTGCTATATGCGCACGAAGTGGCCATGATCGACTTTGCCAAGTTGGAGATTGCGGGCCGTCACGACTCCGGCGCGCCGCTGGATGCCTTTTTGGCGCGGTTGCAGAATGGGCCGGACGGACGTATCCAATGAATGCCAAAGCGCGTCAGTTTGCCAGCTTCAATGCGGCATTCGCGATGGCCTTTGAAGAGGAGGTCTCGGGCGAGACCTTCTTTGCGGCTTTGGGCGAATCCGAACCCGACCCGCGAAGGGCCGCCCTTTGGGCCAAGGTCGCCCTGATCGAAAACCGCACGGTCGCGGCCTTGCGCCCCTTGGCCGAAGCCCTGGGCGTCACCCCCGCTGATGAAGCAGAGGTGCGGCGAACAGGCCGGGAACAGGCGGTGGAATGGCAGGCATTGCCCTTTGCCGAGGTCATGGCGATCATGGTCCGCGACTATCCCACCGGCTATCTGGCAGAGTTCGAGGCGATGCTGCCCGTAGCCCCCGCGCAGGCCATGTCGGCGGTCCAGCTGCTGATCGACCACGAGGTCGCAATCATCGACATGGCGCGGGCCGAGCTTTCCGGTTCGGGCGATCCCAATGCCCCGCTGGACGTCTATCTGGGCTACGTCACAAACCATCATGCCAGAGGTTCCGATGTCCCATGATCTGACGACTTCCGCGATCCCGGGCCTGAACATGGCACGGCTAGCCGCCCTGTTGCAGTCCGAAACGGCACAGTTTCATGCGATGCGTCCCCGCTCGGCGGCGCTGTTGGCGCGGGCGGCGAAGGTGATGCCGGACGGGGTGCCGATGGCATGGATGACGGGGCTTTACGACCACGCCCCGCCGTTCTTCACGGGGGGCAAGGGCAGCCGACTTACCGACGCCGATGGGCATTCCTACATCGATTTCAATCTGGCCGACCTGTCAAATACGGTGGGCTATGGCGACACGGCGCCAGCGCGCGCCGTCGCCCGGGCGGCGATGACCGGACCGCAGGCCCTACTTCCGACCGAGCCGTCGATCACCCTCGCAGAACGGCTTGCGGAACGGACCGGAATGCCGTTCTGGCAGCACACGATCTCGGCCTCATCCGCCAATATCGAGGTTTTCCGCATCGCGCGGGTTCTGACGGCCAAGCCGAAGGTCGTGATGTTTGGCGGCGGCTATCACGGCCATATCGACCAGACCATGGTCGCGGCCGGTGCCGATGGAAGGGCCGAACCCTATTCGCTTGGCCTTGCGCCAAGCCTGATCCGCGATACCCTGCCCTTGCCATTCAACGACCTTGAGGCGCTGCGCGGCGCACTTGCCGCAGGCGACGTGGCGGTGGTCATTGCCGAGCCCGCGATGACAAACTGTGGTCTGGTGCTGCCCGATCCCGGTTTTCTTGCTGAGTCTTGTCGGCTGTCCCGCGCCGCCGGAGCGCTGTTCGTGCTGGACGAGACCCATACTTGGCAGATGGCCTATGGCGGGTTAAAGCGGCAGATGCAGCTGGATTGTGACGTAGTGGTCCTTGGCAAGGGTCTGGGCAGTGGCATCGCTTTGGGGCTTTACGGCATGACCGCGCCGGTTGCCGAATTCCTGGCGGCGCATCACGACGGCGTGGCTGGGGCTGGGATGGGGATTGCCACCGGCGGCACGCTTTACGGCAACCCGCTGGCAACTGCGGCGGCGCTTGCCATGCTGGACGAGGTCCAGACCGAGGCAGCCTATGACCGCATCGCCAAGCTGGGCACCCGGCTTTCAGACGGGATCGACGCTCTGATCTTGAGTCACGATCTGCCTTGGCGTGCCTTTCGCTATGGACCCCGGTCCGGCTTTTGTCTGACGCCGGATTTTCCGCGCGGCGGGACCGAGGCCGCTGCCTCGACCCATCGGCCCTTTGCCGCCGCCCGCCGGGCCTTCATGGCCAATCGCGGCATCTGGGACGCGATTTACAGCGCCGGGCCGCAGGTCGGCTTTGCCCATGACGAGGCCGACATGGACCGCTATCTTGCCGTCGCCGCAGACTTTCTGGATCAAGTCACCTGACCCTCCCCTTTCCCACCGGAACACCCCATGCCCTCGATCACCGATTTCGCCTTGCAGAACCTGCGCCTGGAAGAAGACAGCCCCGGCGTCTGGATCGTCACCCTCAATCGCCCCGACAAGCGCAACGCGCTAAATGCCGACACGATCGAAGAGCTGGTCACCCTGTTCTCCGGGGCCGCAAGGGCGGGCGCGCGGGCGATCGTGCTGGCGGCGGAAGGCCCCCATTTCTGCGCCGGGCTTGATCTGGTCGAACACCATCAGGCCGACCGCAGCCCGGCCGACTTCTGGCAGTTGTGCCTGCGCTGGCACGAGGCGTTCAACAAGATGGAATACGGCGGCGTGCCGATCATCGCCGCCCTGAAAGGCGCGGTTGTTGGCGGCGGGCTGGAACTGGCCAGCGCCGCGCATGTGCGGGTGGCCGACGCGGGCACCTACTTTGCGCTGCCCGAAGGCCAGCGCGGGTTGTTCACCGGCGGGGGTGCTACGATCCGCGTCACCGATCTGATCGGCAAATCCCGGATGATCGACATGATGCTGACCGGCCGGGTCTATCAGGGGCAAGAGGCGGTCGATCTGGGTCTGGCGCAATATCTTGTCGAAGACACCCTGTCCCATGCGCTGACCTTGGCCCGGCGCTGCGCGGAAAACCTGCCGCTGACCAATTTCGCTATCTGTTCCGGCGTCAGTCACATGCAGAACATGTCGGCGCTGGATGCGGCTTACGCCGAGGCGTGCGTGGCCGGCATCGTCAACACCCAACCCGAGGCGCGCGCGCGGCTGGCGGCCTTTGCCGACAAGTCCGGCGCACGGATCAGGCCGAACACCTGACGCCTTCAGGCTTGCATGCCGTCGCTGTCTGGCGATGATCAGGCGATGACCGTCCCTGAAGACCCCCGACTGCACCCCAGACTGCGCATCCGCATCCGCTTTGGCGGCGATGATTTCATCGGCCCCGGCAAGGCTGAACTGCTGGAGCGGATCGCCGCGACCGGCTCTATCGCCGCCGCCGCCCGCGACATGGGCATGAGCTACAAGCGCGCCTGGATGATCGTCGAGACCCTGAACGCCATGTTCGACACCCCGCTTGTGGACAGCGCACGCGGCGGGCCCGGCAAGGGCGGGGCCACCCTGACCCCACGCGGGCGCGATGTGCTGGCCGAGTATCAGGCCATTGAGGCCGCAGCCCTGGACAACAACCGCGACCGGCTTTTGCGGCTGCAAAGCTGGTTGCGGGGGTCTGAAAGCGGCCAAAGGGATTGACGGCGGCCCCTCGCCCCTTGATATGTATGTCGGAACATATCCAAGGCTCCCCAATGCTGAACCGCCGTCTGGTCCTGACCCTTGCCCTTGTCGGCGCAGTCGCCCTGCCCCGTCTTGCTGGTGCCGAGGACGTGCCAGTCATCGCCGCCGCCTCGGACCTGCAATTCGCCCTGACAGAGATTGCCGCTGCGTTTCAGGCCGACACCGGTCAAAGGGTGGACCTGACGCTGGGCTCAACTGGCACCATTGCCACGCAAATCCGTCAGGGCGCCCCGTTCCAGATGTTCCTTGCCGCAGACGAGGCGTTCATCGCCGCCCTGCACGCCGAAGGCCTGACCCGCGACGAAGGTGTGCTTTACGCCGAGGGGCGGCTGGTGATCATGGTGCCGCACGGTTCGGCGCTGCGGGCCGATGCGGCGCTGTCGGGCCTCGCGGCGCAGCTGGACGCAGGCACCTTGAGCAAGTTCGCCATCGCCAACCCCGACCACGCGCCTTACGGCCAGCGCGCCGAGGAGGCCCTGCGCCACGCGGGACTGTGGGACAGGGTTCAGCCGCATCTGGTGTTGGGCGAAAACGTCAGCCAAGCCGCGCAATTTGCGCTGTCGGGCAATGCCGATGGTGGCATCATCGCCTGGTCGCTGGCCCTGGCGCCAGAGGTTGCGGCGCAGGGCGACTTTGCCCTGATCCCGAAGGACTGGCACAATTCCCTGATGCAGCGCATGGTGCTGTTGCCCACCGCAGGCCCGGTGGCCGAAGCGTTCTACGACTTCATGCAATCGCCTGAAGCCCGCGAGGTCATGGTGAAATACGGCTTCGTGCTGCCGGAAGGACCCTGAACCACCGATGGACTGGACCGCTCTGACCCTGTCGCTGTGGCTGGCCTTCTGGACTGTCGCGATCCTGCTGCCGGTCTCCGTGCTGGCCGGGCGCGGGCTGGCATACACAAACTTTCGCGGCAAGGGGCTGGTCGAGGCGGCGGTGATGCTGCCCCTTGTGCTGCCGCCCACGGTGCTGGGCTATTACCTCTTGGTCGGGTTCGGGGCGAACTCCTCGCTTGGCAACCTTTGGCAAGGAATATTCGGCCACCCACTGGCCTTCAGCTTTGAAGGCCTGGTCCTCGCCTCGGTCCTGTTCAACCTGCCCTTCGCGATCCAGCCTGCCCAGCGCGGGTTCGAGGCGATCCCGGTTGCCTTGCGTGAGGCTGCCGCCTGCTGTGGCCTGTCGCCATGGCGCGCCTTGTGGGCGGTCGATCTGCCGCTGGCCTGGCCTGGCCTTCTGACCGCGATGGTGCTGACCTTTGCCCATACTTTGGGGGAGTTCGGCATTGTCTTGATGGTCGGCGGGTCGATCCCGGATGAGACGAAAACCATCGCCATCGCGATCTATGACCGGGTGCAGGCCTTTGACACCGACGACGCCAGGGTCATGGCCGCAACGCTGGTGGCGATATCCTTCGTCACCATCGCCGCAACCTATTGGCTGTCGGCCCGGCTTGGGAAAAGGCTGACATGACACTGACCGTCGCCCTGCAGTCCCATGGCCCGATCCCGCTGGACCTGTCGTTCCGCGTCGCCCCGGGCGAGCTTCTGGCGCTGGTCGGCCCCTCGGGTGCGGGCAAGACCACCGCCTTGCGGGCGATTGCCGGGTTGATGACGCCGGAAACCGGGCGGGTGACGGCGGGGGATGCGGTCTGGCTGGACACCTCGGCAGGCGTGAACCTGCCGCCTTATCGCCGTCATCTGGGGGTGGTGTTCCAAAGCTACGCGCTTTTCCCGCACCTGACCGCTTTGGGCAACGTCCTGACCGCGATGCAAGTCCCCGACCGGATCGAGGCGCAGCGCCTTTTGGACCTTGTCAACCTGCAAGGCCTTGCCAACCGCAGGCCCTCCGACCTCTCTGGCGGTCAGCAACAGCGCGTCGCCCTGGCCCGCACGCTGGCACGCAGGCCGAAGGCCCTGCTGCTGGACGAGCCGTTTTCAGCCGTCGACCGCGCCACGCGTGACGGGTTGCAGGCCGAAATCATCGCCCTTCGCGCCCATCTGAACATGCCGGTGGTGCTGGTCACCCACGATCTGAACGAGGCGCAGATGCTGGCCGACCGGATGCTGGTCATCGACGCGGGCCGCATGATCCGCGAAGGCACCACGGCGGAAGTCATGGCCGATGCCGCCGCCCTGCGCACGCTGGGGGTGCGTGAGGTGGCGGCCCTGTTGCCAGCCGTGATCGTGGCACATGAGGATGACGGCCTGACCCGGCTGGACACCGCCACCGGCCCGATCTTCCTGCCGCGCATCGACGCCCCCATCGGCACAAGGCTGCGGGTGCGGATCATGGCGCATGAGGTGATCCTGTCGCGCGACCGCCCTGTGGGCCTGTCGGCGCAGAACATCCTGCCTGCTACCGTCCGCTCTGTGGTGCCGGGCGATGGCCCGGCGGTCACCTTGCACCTTGCGCTTGGCCCCGACGAAATCCTTGCCCGCATCACCCGCCGCGCAGCCGCCGATCTGGCGCTTGTCCCCGGCGACCCGGTGCATGTGATCCTGAAAACCATGTCGGTCGCCCGCGACCACATCGGGAGAGCTGGATGAACCGGCGAGACAGAACCGATTTCTTCAAAGAAGTCGAACCGGAGTCTGCAAAGGCTCCGATCCGGAATTCTTGAAAATTCCGGTCTTGCGCGGGTTATCCGCTAAGGCCCGCAATCACCTTGCGCGCGGCATCTGTGACCGGTTCAATCGTCTCGCGCAGGATCTGTATGCGGTCGAACCGGCCCGGGTCAGCTGCCACCGCCTGCCGCAAAGCCGCGCCAAAGGTCATGCGCAATTCGGTGCCGATGTTGAATTTGGCCACCGTCGTCTCGCGCGCCAACCGCCGCCGCAAGTCCGGCGACAGCCCCGATCCGCCATGCAGCACTAGCGGCAAACCCGGCGCGGCGGCCTGTATCGCCGCCAGACGGTCAAAGTCCACCTCCGCCCCGGGGCTAGTCATCAGGTGGCTGTTGCCGACCGATATCGCCAGCGCATCAACCCCGGTTTCCAGAGCAAACCTTGCAACCTCATCCGGATTGGTCCCGGTCGAGGCCGCGCCGTGGTGATACCCGACAAAGCCCAGCTCGCCTTCGACCGACACCCCCGCCGCATGCGCCATGGCTGCAACCTCAGCCGTCCGAGCGATGTTTTCCGACAGGGACAAAGCCGATCCGTCATACATCACGGACGTAAAGCCGCAGTCGATGGCTTGCCGGCAGACCGCAAGGCTTTCGCCATGATCCAGATGCGCCACGACCGGGACCGAGGCCCCCTCGGCCAAGACGCGGAACATCGCCCCGAGAACCGGCAAGGGCATATGGGCGCGACAGCCCGGCCCCGCCTGCAGGATCACCGGACGCCGCTCGGCCTCGGCGGCGCGGACATAGGCCACCGCATCCTCCCAGCCCAGCACCACCAGACCGGCGATGGCTGTGCCATCGGTCAGGCAGGGGGTCAGCACGTCTTTCAGCGTGACAAGGGTCATTTGAACTTGGCAATCATGTCCTTGATCCCAGGGATCGTTTCGACCTGATAGGCGTGGCTTGGCTGGAAGAACTGCACCAGGGACCGCTGCGTCTCGCCGCCCAGAATGGTGAAATAATACATCTCGTAGCCCGGCAACACGCAGCAGGGATGATAGCCCTTGTCGATGGCAATCGTGGACCCGTCGACGATGTGATAGGCCTCACCCGGCACCCCGTCCTCGCGCTGAAGCATCTGCAGGCCCGAGCCGTGCGGGGGGTTGAAGCGAAAGTTGTAGACCTCGTCATGTCGGGTTTCCAAGGGCAGACGGGTGGTGTCGTGCTTGTGGCTGGGAAAGCCCGACCAGCCGCCAGCACCGACTGTGTAAAGCTCGGACACCAGCAGCCGACCGACCCGGCCATGATACTTGGTGCCAAGGATGTGCTTGATCTTGCGGTGGGTCTTGGTGTCGTCCGACCCGTATTGAACCTTGTCGATATCGGCGGCGCGCACCGCAAAGGGTGTCAGGACCTGATCGAACTGCGCGCCCGCGATGAAGACCTCGGCCGCGTCGCTTACGCAGGTGATCACGGCAGGCGCACCCGTGGGGACATAGACCCCCTCCGGCTCACCGTCCCAAACGTTTTGGCGGCGGGTTCCGATGCTGGCAAAGACCTGATCCATTGTTACGACATCAATGGTGCCGGTGGCCGGAACAATCCCGGTTTCATAGCCCGGCACCGTGGAGGTATAACTTTCGCCGCGCTTCAGCTTGACGATGTTGAAAAAGCACAGGGGCACCAGCGGGTCCTGCACACCGACAATCGGCTGGTTCTGGTTGTCATAGGGGGCGATATGCAAGGTCTTGTTCCTTCTGGTCAAAAGCGCCGGATAAAGGCGTCAAGGTCGGCGGTGTCGGGTGAGGCGGGGGCGCAGCCGATCCCGGCGACGATCATCGCCGCCGTCGCCGCGCCGCGCCGTACGGCGGTTTCCAGGTCGTGCCCCTGTGCCAGCCCTGCCAGAAGCCCGCCCATGAACCCGTCCCCCGCGCCCATCGGCTTCAGCGCATCAACGGCAAAGATGCCGGTTTCAAACTGCCGATCGGCAAGATAGGTCACTGACCCCAGATGCCCGCGCTTGTAGACGGTGAACAGCGCCCCGTATTCGGCAAGATCGCGCGCCAGACCCTGCCCCCGGTCATGGCTTCCGGCCAAAAGCCCGAATTCCTCGTCATTGCCGATCACCACATCGGCAGCGGTTGCGGCCCCAAGGCAGACCCGCGCCGCCTCCTCTCGCGATGCCCAGGAATAGGCCCGGTGATCGACATCCAGCACCACCACCGCGCCGCCAGCCTTCGCAAGACGCATTGCGGCAAGGGTTGCCTCGCGCGACGGCTCGCGCGCCAATGCCGTCCCGGTGACAACCAATGCTGAAGCACCACCGAAATCGACCGCCTCCACATCGGCCTCGCCGAGCATGAAATCCGCAGCGCCGTTGCGATACAGCACGGTCTGTGCGTCAACCGGCCGGGTTTCGACCACCGCCAGCGAGTTGCGCGCCTCGCCCCCCGCCGTCAGGACAAGGGTGGTATCGACGCCGTAGCGCGCAAGGGCCGCCAGACAATACCGACCGACCGCGTCATCCGACACCCGACTAACCAGCGCCGCCGGGGTCCCCTGCCGGGCCAAAGCCACCGCGATATTGCCCGCTGACCCACCAATCGCCGCGAAATAGCGCGTGGCGTCTTCGATCCTTGTGCCGGGTGGATCGGCGTAAAGGTCCATTCCCACCCGGCCAAGGACAACAAAGCGGCCCTGCCGCAACCGCTGCCAGCGCGGTTCTGCCCCCAAGGCCGTCACAGCCCCTGCCTCTGCCGCGTCCGGCCAGTCGCTTGCGCTTCGCGCGCCGCGTCAACGGTCGGGCGGCTGCTGACTTCGGGCAATCCGACCTCCCACCAGGTATGGCCCTGATCGGTCCAGCCATCATGTGGATCGACCCGCATGACGATGACCGCCGTGCGGTCCGCCGCCCGGGCGCGGTCAAAGGCCGCACCGAAGTCTTGCATGTTCTCAACCTCTTGCGTAATCGCCCCCATGGCGCGCGCATGGGCTGCAAAGTCCACCGCAAAGGGGGCGGCAATCGTCGGACAGTCCGAAAACAGCGTGTTGAAGCTGGCGTTGCCGGTGTTCTTCTGCAGCTTGTTGATGACCGCAAAGCCGCCGTTGTCCAGCACGACGACGATCAGCTTGTGCCCCGAAAGGACCGACGAATAGATGTCCGAGTTCATCAACAGATACGACCCGTCGCCAACGAAGACCACGGTTTCGGCATTGGGCTGCGTCTCGGCCTGCGCGATCCGCGCGCCCCAGCCGCCTGCGATCTCATAGCCCATGCAGGAAAAACCGAACTCGACATCGACGGTGCCGATACCAAGACTGCGCCAGTTCGCGGTCACCTCGGCAGGCAGACCGCCCGCCGCCGTCACCACGCGGTCATCGGGCGCGCAGCGGTCATTCACAGCACCAATGGCCTGCGCATAGCTGGGCAAGCCGTTGCGCGGCCCGGTATTGCCCGCGACATAGGCGTTCCAGATTGCCCGTTTGCCCTGCGCCAAAGCCAGCCACTCGGCAGGAGCGCGGTAGCCTGCAAGGGCCTGCGAAAGCCCCACCAGCCCGGTCTTGGCATCACAAACCAGCGGCAGCGATCGATGCTTTGCCGCGTCATGGCGGGCGGCGTTCAGGCTGATGATCCGTGCGCCGTTGTCAAAGGCGCTCCATGAGCCGGTGGTGAAATCCTGCAGTCGGGTGCCAACCGCAAGGATCACGTCGGCGCGTTCGGCAATCGCATTGGCGCTGTCCGATCCGGTCACGCCCAGCGGGCCAATATTCAACGGATCGTCCCACAGCAGGTTGGCGCGGCCCGCAATCGTCTCGACCACCGGAATCCGGTGCGCCTTGGCAAAGGCGGTCAACTCGGCGACCGCTTGCGAATATTGCACACCGCCGCCGGCGATGATCATCGGGCGCTTGGCACTGGCCAGCAATGCCGCCGCGTCAGCCAACTCCAACGGATCAGGCGCAGCACGGCGGATGCGGTGGATCTGGGGGACGAAGAAGGCCTCGGGGAAATCCCAGGCCCAGCCCTGCAGGTCTTGCGGCAAAGCGATGAAGGCCGGTCCGCAATCGGCAGGGTCCAGCATGGTGGCAAGGGCGGCAGGCAGGCTGTTCAGGATCTGCGCCGGATGGGTGATTCGGTCCCAGTAGCGGCAGACCGCCTTGAACGCATCGGTGACACCAAGGGTCGGATTGCCGAAATGCTCCAGCTGTTGCAGCACCGGGTCTGGCAGCCGGGTGGCAAAGTTGTCGCCGCACAGCATCAGAATCGGCAGCCGGTTGGCATGGGCCAAGGCCGCCGCCGTCAACAGGTTCGCAGTCCCCGGCCCGGCCGATGCGGTGCAGAACATGAACCGCCGCCGCAGTTGCGCCTTGGCGTAGGCGGCGGCGGCAAAACCCATGCTTTGCTCGTTCTGACCCCGATACAGCGGCAGTTCGGCCCGTGCCTCATACAAGGCCTCGCCCAAAGACGGCGCGTTGCCGTGGCCAAAGATGCCGAAACCTCCGCCACAGACGCGCTGGACCTTGCCATCCGTCTCGATGAACTGGTTGGCCAGCCACGCGACAATCGCCTGCGCGACCGTCATCCGCCGGGTAGCGGGCAAAGTCTCGGCGGTTTGCACTCTCTCGCTCATTGCACCCTCTTGCCTATGGTCACCGAATTGCCGTTGACGCAGTCTTGCGACTCAGGATACCCATTTTGCAACCGGTTGCAATTCTTTCCAGAGGGCGGTCATGCAGGAAATCGGAATCGGCATCATCGGTGGCGGCTACATGGGCAAGGCGCATTCGGTGGCGATGGCCGCCGTGGGCGCGGTCTTCAACACCGCGCTGCGCCCAAGGCTGGAGATGATCTGCGCCACCTCTGACGCATCGGCCGAAGGCTACCGCGCCGCTTACGGCTTTGCCCGCGCCACGTCTGACTGGCGGGTGCTGGTCGCTGACCCCCGGGTCGAGGCAATCGTGATCGCCTCGCCACAGGAAACCCACCGCGCGATTGCCGAGGCGGCCTTTGCGCGCGGCCTGCCGGTCCTGTGCGAAAAGCCGCTGGGCGCCAGCATTGACGACAGCCGTGCCATGGTCGCCGCAGCTGACGCATCAGGCTGCATCAACATGGTCGGCTTCAACTATATCCGCACCCCGGCCTCGCAATTCGCCCGGTCACTGGTCGCAAGCGGCGAGATTGGCGACATCACATGGTTTCGCGGCGAGCATACCGAGGATTTCGACGCCGACGGCACCCGCCCGGCCACCTGGCGCAACTTTGGCGCGGCAAACGGCACGATGGGCGACCTTGCCCCGCACATG
>CAIXBE010000143.1 GCA_903917595.1 uncultured Rhodobacterales bacterium | reverse complement strand
TGGCCGAGCTGATGGCTGTGTCCAGCCCCTATTCGACGGATGCTGAACCCAACAGCCTTGAGGACATCACCGCCTACAACAACTTTTACGAATTCGGCACCGGTAAGGAAGACCCAGCCACCTATGCCGGGGCACTGACCACCGACCCCTGGTCCGTGGTCATAGATGGATTGGTGGA
Organism: uncultured Rhodobacterales bacterium; assembly: GCA_903917595.1. GTDB lineage: Bacteria > Pseudomonadota > Alphaproteobacteria > Rhodobacterales > Rhodobacteraceae > Tabrizicola > Tabrizicola rara. The sequence continues at coordinate 1,691 of CAIXBE010000143.1, read as the reverse complement.
CAAGCCCGGCACCTATGACCTTGCCGACCTTACCAAGGACCAGCCGCTTGAAGAACGCATCTACCGTTTCCGCTGCGTCGAGGCGTGGTCGATGGTCGTGCCCTGGATCGGGTTTCAGCTTTCCGGCCTGCTGAACCGCGTCGGCGTGCAACCCGGTGCCAAGTTCGTAGCGTTCGAGACGTTGGTCCGCCCCGAAGAAATGCCTGGTCAGTCCAGCCCCTTCATCGAATGGCCCTACCGCGAAGGCTTGCGGCTGGATGAAGCCATGCATCCGCTGACCATCATGGCGACTGGTCTGTATGGTGAAGCGATGCCGAAACAGAACGGCGCGCCGATCCGGTTGGTGGTGCCGTGGAAATATGGCTTCAAGTCGATCAAGTCGATCGTGCGCATATCGCTGGTCGACAAGATGCCGCCGACGACCTGGAACATGCTGCAGCCGTCGGAATACGGCTTTTACTCTAATGTGAACCCGACGGTCGATCACCCACGCTGGAGCCAGGCCTCGGAACGGCGCATCGGCTCGGGCCTTTTTGGCGGACGCGAGGATACGCTGATGTTCAACGGCTATGAGGCAGATGTGGCGTCTCTGTATACAGGGCAAGATCTGGCGGTCGATTTCTGATGGACCCGATCAACGCCTTTGCCCGCCGGGTGCCAACCTGGGTCGTCTGGTTGCTTGGACTGGTGCCGCTTGGACTGCTGGTCTGGGGCGCAGTTGCGGGCGGCTTGGGCGCCGATCCGGTCAAGGCGATCGAGAGGGGGCTGGGGGAGCGCGGCTTGCAGTTCCTCTTGGCCTCGCTTGCGATCACGCCCTTGCGCAGGTTCGGCCTGAACTTGCTGAAGTTTCGTCGGGCGCTGGGCTTACTGTCCTTTCTATATGTTTCGTTGCATCTGACCGCCTGGATCTGCCTGGATCTGGGACTGCGTTTTGATGAGATGCTCGCCGATCTTTACAAGCGGCCCTATGTGATTGTGGGGATGGTCGGGTTCCTGACGCTGTTGCCCCTGGCCGTGACATCCTCGAACGCCGCGATCCGCCGGATGGGTGCGGCATACTGGGCGCGGCTGCACCGGCTGGCCTATCTGGCGATTCTAGCCGCGATTCTGCATCTGATCCTGCTGTCCAAGGTCTGGAGCGTCGAAGTTCTGGTCTATCTTGTCCTGACGGCGCTTCTGTTGGGCTTCAGACTGCTTCCAAGGACGGCGTTGCGACGCCGAACTGCCGCCTGAACCCGATTCAGTGGCAATCAAAGGTGAAGCTTAGGTAACATAATTGCGCAAGACGGACCGGCCTTGTGGTCATTCTTGCGCCAACCCCAAGATTTCGTAGAATTTTTCGGAATGATCAAAAAAATGCAGCTGATCGTGTTTTTACCTCTTGCGGCTTTCGACCTGTCTCCGTAAATACCGCCTCACCGAAACGGAAACGAGACGGTGACGGGAACGAACGGCGGCGCAAGCCACAGGGAAAGCCCGGAAAATCTGAAGACACTACGGGCGGGGATACGCTAGGAAACTGGCGCCTCGTGAAATTTTGTCTGCAGATGGCTCTTTGAAGTTACTTGGTAATGAAGGGATATGCGGGCGGTTTGGGCGCATCGGCGTCTAACGCAAGCATATCGGCCTAGTAGGGGAAACCCGATGATCTAGGTGTCAGCTTCACGGTTTGTGGGTCACGTTACTTCGGT
>CAIXBE010000142.1 GCA_903917595.1 uncultured Rhodobacterales bacterium | reverse complement strand
CCGCAACGTCCCGAAAGAGGTCGTCGAAGCCTCGACCAGCCTGGGCTGCACGCCCTGGCAACTGCTGTGGCGGGTCAAGATCCCGCTGGCGATGCCCAACATCATGCTTGGCCTCAATCAGGCGATCATGTTCGGGATCTCGATGCTGGTGATCACGGCGCTGGTCGGCACGGATGAATTGGGACAGGTCATCTACATCGGGCTGTCAAAGGGCAATTTCGGGATTGGCTTTCTGGCGGGCATCGCGATGGCCGTCATAGCGATACTGGCAGACCAGTTCTGCCGCGCATGGCAAAGGCGCATCGAGGCCGGGTTAACGGGAGCAGTTCAATGAAGATCATCTATTCGGACGCGCATCAGGGTCATGCCGGGGCGATGGAGCTGCGGCGTGAAACCTTTGTGCCAATGGCCGAATGTCCCGAGCGGATGGCGGCCATCCTTGCGGCGCTTGCAGGCGCCGGTTTCGACGATACGCTGGCACCGGACACGTTTGGCCTTGAGGAAGCAGGACGCATCCACGACCCCGATTTCCTGCGGTTTCTGGAAACCGCCTATCCGATGTGGCTTGAGCGGCATGGCCCCGGAACAACGGCCTTCGCCCGCACGTTTGGTATGCGCGGCATGGCGCAGAAGCCGCGGATGGACAACGTCGATGCCATGCTGTCGGCCTATACCTTCGACATCTTCGCGCCGATTGTCGCGGGAACCTGGACCGCCATCCGCTCGGCGCTGGATGTCGCCTTGACCGGGGCCAGTCTGATTCAGGCCGGGGCACCTTCGGTGTTTTCGCTGTGCCGTCCACCCGGCCACCATGCTTCGGGCGATCTGGCCGGGGGGTATTGCTATCTGAACAATGCTGCCATCGCCGCGCAGAACTTTCTTGATCGCGGCGCTTCGCGTGTGGCGATACTGGACATCGACTATCACCACGGCAACGGCACCCAGCGGATCTTCTACGACCGGGATGACGTGCTGTTCGTGTCGCTGCACGGCCGGCCCGAGGAGGAATACCCCTTCCTTCTCGGCTACGCGGACGAGACGGGCCATGGCGCGGGCGAGGGGTTCAACCTGAACCTGCCGATGCCGCCCGGCACCCGGATCGACACCTACATGACCGCCATGGAAACCGCCGCCGCCCGCATTGCCGCCTTCGCGCCGGACGTGCTGGTATTGTCGCTGGGCGTTGATACCTTCGACGGGGATCCGGTCGGGGGCTTCTGCCTGCAGACCCCCGACTACCTGCGGCTGGGCCAGGCCGTTGCGAAGTTGGGTCTGCCCACCCATTTCGTGATGGAAGGCGGCTACTCGGTCGCGGCGCTGGGCCAGAACGTAAGCAACGTCCTCACCGGATATCTGCAGCGTTAGGGCGCAAAGGGGGATTGTCGGATGGCCTATCAAACGAATGCCATGGTCATGCAGGGCGCAGGCGGGCCAGAGGTGATGCAGTTTCAGCCGCATGACCTGCCGTGGGACCCGCAAGGGTCCGAGGTGCTGGTTCGGCTGGCCGCAGCTGGGGTGAACCCGGCCGACACCTTCTTTCGCAGCCTTGGCCCCTATATCGGCGAGGCGCAGGGTTGTGTTCTGGGCCATGACGGAGCGGGCCACGTCGAGGCAGTTGGCGCCGGGGCCACGGGGTTTGCGCCGGGCGACAGGGTCTGCTTTTGCCACGGCGGTGTCGGTGGTGCAGCGGGCACCTATGCCGAGCATGCAGTGGTTCCGGCTGAATGCTTGGTCAAGGTCCCGGATGCCGTCGCGCTGGAGGATGCCGCCGCCATCGCCTTGGTCTTCATCACCGGCTGGGAGGCGATGGTCGAACGCGTCGGCGTCGGCAAAGGCGATATGGTTCTGATCCACGGCGGTGCGGGCGGCACCGGGCAAATGGCCACTCAGATCGCCCGCGCCATGGGCGCGCGGGTGGCGACCACGGTCAGCTCAGCCGAAAAGGCGGCGCTGTCGATAGCCGCCGGGGCAGAGCGCACGATCAATTACAGGGACGAGGATTTCGTTCAGGCGGTCATGGACTGGACTGCAGGACAGGGCACCCGGGCAGTACTCGACAACATCGGCGGCGATGGTTTCCAAAGCAGCCTCAGGGTCCTGCAACCGTATGGGCAGATGGTCACCCTGATGGGCACCCCCGGTGATCTGGAAGACGGCACGGCCTATAACGCCAATCTGACCATCCACAACGTGATGATGCTGACCCCGATGTGGAAGGGCCTAAAGCCCCATCTCCGGCGTCAGGCCGATATCTTGCGCCGCGCCATGGACTGGCTGGCGGATGGAACCGTCTTCGTGCGGATCCAGGATCAGTTCCCGCTGACACAGGCGACAGAGGCGCACCGCAGCCTTGAAGCTGCGGGTGGCAGCGGCAAGATCATTCTGACGATGCAAGCCAAATGAACCACGGGGCAAGGCAATGACCGACCATGAGGCAAAACCCAGAACCATTGCCGAGGAAATGGCCGCCGGACGCCGGAACACGCCGGATTTCGCCTGGCCGACTGTGGCGCTTTTCACGGGGCTGTTCGCAATCTTCGGCCTGTCGCTTTGGGCCGCGCTTACCGGGCGGATCAGCTATGGCCTTGGCGCGCTGATCAACACCGGGTTCATCTACGGGCTTTACACGATCGTCCACGAAGCCATTCACGGCAACATCAGCCATAAACGAAAGAACCTGCGCTGGCTGGATCTGTGGATCGGGACCGCCGCCTGCGTTCCGCTGTGGCTGTTTTACTTTCCCCATCTAAAGCAGCACATGGTCCATCACACCAAGGCCAACACCGACGACGACCCCGACATCTATGCGCGCGGCAGTTTTCGGGGCTGGGTTTTCCTGCGCTTGCCTATGGCGCTGCTGAAATACTTCAGTCCGCTGCAGCTTTATCGTGACTGCAAACGCTATCAGGTTCCGGCCCGTCAGGTCAGGGTCACCTACATCACCTTTGCCCTGCAAAGCGCGGTCCTGCTGGGGTTGATCCTTGCCGGCTTCTGGCGCGAGGTGCTGGTCTTGTGGTTCGTTCCGTGGTGGCTTGGCCAGACGATCATGCTGACCTTCTTCACCTGGACACCTCACCACGCGCATCGCGATACGGGTCGCTACCGCGACACCCGCGAATCGCTGTTTCCCGGGGCAAATCTTCTGCTTCTGGGGCAGAACCATCACCTGATCCATCACATGATGCCGGGTGTGCCGTTCTATCGCTATGACCAGACCTTCCGCGACATCCGTCCGCTGCTCGAGCAGAACGGTGCCCGGATCGAAGGGTTCTGGCCCACAACACACAAGGGCAGAGCAAGACCATGACCACTGAT
>CAIXBE010000141.1 GCA_903917595.1 uncultured Rhodobacterales bacterium | reverse complement strand
GATAGCATTGATCGTGATCTTCGCGCTGCCCTGGGTGGTCTGGCGGATTTTGGGCCGCAAGTCCTGGGCACCCCTCGTCGTGGTGCAGATCGTAGGGGGCATTTTGCTTGGCCCCGGAATGCTTGGACGCCTTGCCCCTGATCTGCATGCAGCGGTCTTCGGGGCGGGAACCATCACCTCGCTGAACAGCCTTGCACTTTGGGCAGTGATGATCTTCGTCTGGCTGGCAGGGGTCGAGTTGGACCTTGACGGCGTGCGCAAGCATTGGCGGCAAACGGGCGTGGTGGCCAGTATGGCGCTGGTGGTGCCGATGCTTGCGGGCATCGCAGTGGGTGCGGTGCTGTTGCAGTCGCCCGGCTGGGCTGGCGACAAGGCGGCGGATTGGCAGGTGGCCACCGGACTTGGCATGGCCTGCGCGGTGACGGCGCTGCCGATCCTGGTCTTGTTCATGGAGCAATTGGGCGTTTTGCGCGCGCGGCTTGGGCAACGGATCCTCAGCTACGCCAGCCTTGACGACATCGCGATCTGGGCCGTGCTGGCGGCGATCCTGATGGACGGCGAAAAGCTGATGAAGCAGTTGGGTTTTGTGCTGATCTTCCTGACGCTGTCGGTGCCGGTGCGGCGTCTGATCCTGCGCTGTGCAATGGATGACCGCTGGGCGGTAGGGTTGATCTGGATGCTGCTGATGGCACTGGGGGCCGATTGGTCGGGGCTGCATTTCATGGTGGGCGCGTTCCTTGCCGGGGCGGTGATCGACCGCCGCTGGCTGGGCGAGGATCGGGTCGAAACCTTCCGCAAGCATGTGTTGCTGATCCTGATGCCGATCTTCTTCCTGTCGAGCGGGTTGCGGACCGAATGGGGGACTGGCGGGGTCGAGGTTATTCTAGCGGCGCTTGCCTTGCTGGCAGCGGCGGTTGTCGGCAAGTTGGCGGGCGTGGCGATTGCCGGGCGCATGCTGGGGTGGGAGAAGGGCGAGGCTTGGACCATCGGCTGGCTGTTGCAGACCAAGGCCTTGATCATGATCATCTTTGCCAATGTGCTGCTGGACAAGGGCGTGATCTCGTCCAGCGCCTTTACCGCCCTTTTGCTGATGGCGGTGGCCTCGACCGTGCTGACCATGCCGGTCGTGGGGCGGCTGATCGGGCGGTATCCGGGGCTGGTCGATAAAGCCGGCTGAACGCAAAGCGCCCGCCGTCAGGGTTGACGGCGGGCGCAGCGTTCAGTTCAAAGATCAGGCGCGGACCAGCTTTTCGTATTCGGTCGAAACGCGCTTGGTCAGGTCACCCACTTCGAACATGTAGTCGCCGATCTGGCCAACCGGGGTCACCTCGGCGGCGGTGCCGGTCAGCCAGCACTGTTCGAAGCTTTCCAGTTCCTCGGGCAGGATGTGGCGTTCATGGACCTTGATCTGCATGTCTTTCAGCATGCCGATCACCGTCTGCCGGGTGATGCCGTTCAGGATGCAGTCGGGCTTGGGGGTATGCACTTCGCCGTCCTTGACGAAGAAGATATTCGCGCCTGTCGCCTCGGCTACATAGCCACGATAGTCGAACATCATTGCGTCCGAACAGCCCTTGGCTTCGGCGGCGTGCTTGGACATGGTGCAGATCATGTAAAGCCCGGCGGCCTTGGCGGCGTGGGGGATGGTTTC
>CAIXBE010000140.1 GCA_903917595.1 uncultured Rhodobacterales bacterium | reverse complement strand
GCGGTTCGATGCGCTATGCGCCGGGTTCAACCGCAGCGACACCAAGCGCAACGCTGATATCGAGACGATGCTCAGCTATCTTGGCGTGGTGGAACGCAGCTGAGCCCTTTGGTCTGGCTGGAAAATGGTGCCCCCAGAGAGCATTGAACCGCCGTTTCTCGCCGCCCCTATGCGCCCCAAGTAGTGCTCGTTATACCTATTTTTGCAAGTACTTAGGCCTTCACACGTCTTGACGTGTCCCAGTGCATCCCATATTGTTTGGGGGATGGGATGGGGGATTTTCTTCTTGCCAAAGCTAAGCGCGCTCTTCGTCAAATCGGCCCCTCCAGGCAAATATGAGGACGGCAACGGCCTCCGTCTGGTCAAGCGCGAAGATGGGGGTGGGCAGTGGGTCCTGCGGTATACGATCCACGAGCGTCGCAGGGAAATGGGCTTAGGTGGGCTAGCCAGTCTTTCTTTGAAGGATGCTCGGGAACTGGCTTCTGAGTGTCGGACCCTCGTCGTTCGCGGGATAGACCCGATAGAGCATCGACGTCGGGAGCGGCTCAAGGCTGTTCGGGATCGCTACCTTCTTCGAGATGTGGCGCTAGACGCTTTCGAAAGTCGCAAGGCTGACCTGAAGGGCGATGGAAAGGCAGGACGCTGGTTCAGTCCTCTTGAGCTTCACATCTTGCCTAAGCTCGGCAAGATGCCCGTGGCGGAGATTACGCAGGTTCATATCCGAGACGCGCTTGAGCCGATCTGGCAATCGAAGGCTTCGACTGCAGACAAGGCGGCAGACACCGTCTTCAGTGCGCTTCAATTCGATGACGACGAGGTTGGCATCTCGATCAATCCCCAGAAGATCGATGCGACGGCGCGACTCGTCCCACTCGCCATACTCTTCGGCTATCACCAACGTGTCGGGCGCGATGACTTCAATGTTTTCACGCAGCAGCCGTTGCAGATCGCGACGCTCGTGTAATTGCATGGCGCCGAAAGTGGTCTTGGACAGCGGCTGGATGCGATCCGGTGCAAATTCGTAAATGGGCATGAGGGGCACAACCTAAGGGAACTTCCGGCCACTGTGTCAGACTGGATGGCATGCTGGCAATCACGATCACCGAAGGAACGTCCCACGAACATCCGACCATTTCTGTGTCGCATGGGTGTTGCACGGAGGAAATCGGAACGGCTGTAAGTCTTTGGAATCGCGCGGAAAGATGTTGTTCGGTGTTGCAACGCAAAAAGCGCCCCGTGGGGCGCCCTGAATTGGCCTAAGCCATTGATATCTATTTAGAAAGTATGGTTGCGGGGACAGGATTTGAACCTGTGACCTTCAGGTTATGAGTCATGGCGAACGAACCATGAACAATCCCTCAGAATTGCGCTATCCTTCGCTTTTTCCGTGGCTTGCAGCCCCGTGTCCCACATTGATCCTACGCCGGATTTCGCAAGATAACGCAGCAAACCTCTCCCTCTTGCTTCCACTGTGCTTCCATACGGGAAAAGGTTGTTGTTCCGGTAGCAGGGCAATCAGTGAAAAACGGGCGGTCGCCCCATGGGCAGTGTTTCCAAGGCTTGCGCTCGTGCCTTCTTGCAAGACTGGATGACGACGTTGATTTCGTGCTCGGCGATCCGGCTCATCTGCTGAAAATGCTTGATGGTTTCGGTGATGCTGGAGACACTCGTCGGTTGTGCAGGGCTGGTTGCCAATTGCTCTGCGGCAGCGAAAAGCGAGCGTATCTCACCGAGAATGCTGACCGCCTTGTGCGCACTCTCCGGCAAGTCCATCTCGTCTTTGTTGGCAAACAACCCATCGACAAAGCTCTCGATTTCCTCCCGCCGAACACGGGAGAACCTGGCCAAGAATTCCAAATTGGCCGGGGCGGTTGGAAGTCGTGCGAGCTTAAAAGGGTCCGTGCGCTTCTGATGCGCACTGAGGGCATTCCAGACGCCTTGGAACAGACCGCCGAAGAACTCCTCGGCTTCAGCCTTACTCTCGAATACCGGCAAGTCGTTGTTCCAAATACGCTGTATCTCCTGCATCGGGGAAACAGTCATGTCCGGCGTCGCAATGTTGCCCATGAAGCGCGCTCGGACCTGATGATACGGCAGCGGGCAGGCATAACGCTCGAGCAGCGCTTTCGGAGAGAGAACGTTGGTAGCCTGATTTTTCGATGGTTTTCTCATCCGATCGCATCCTTATAATAGGCATCACCGCAGGGAAGCGGCCGCGCAAGATGCGAGCCGCGCCGTGTATTGCTAACTTGAGTGTTCCCAGAAGCTATACTTCCGCCCGTGCTGCGCCTTCAGCCGCACCACATAAATATCATGCGGCTCAAACGCTCCGAAGTCGTCGATCCTGGACGCGAGTTCGGCGCATTCGGCGAAGTGCTGAGCAGCATAACCGTAACGTTTTGACCTGGCCGCGGTCAACGTGAAGTCGATCATCGCCCGCAAGGCCAGCGTGGCGGCCAAGGGGTAACGCTCGGATAAGGCTTCGGCGGCCGGGGTCAGGATTTCATAGTGATTGCCGTCGATTTGGCTATGGCGGTCAATCAGAAGCCGGGCGGCGCGGTTTGGCGACGGCCAGTCCAGAAAGAAGCCAAGGGCGGGCAACAGGCCCCGATGCGCCGCGGCGTGGGCCATTGCCCGTTCCTCGGCTTCGATATCCTCGAAATCGGGAAGCCGTTTCAGAAAGCCGCGCAGGTAGTCAGGCGATAGATCGCGCTCGAAACAGGCCCAGCGGAAAGCCTGCGCCTCGGCCTTGCGATCAAGCGCCTCCAGCACTTCGAGGCGGGCATCCTGCCATTCGTGCGGAACCCAGCGGCTCTTGTCCACCTCGGCCCGCTCGATGAAGCCGAGCGCATCCTCTGCCCGGCCTGCGGCCAACAAGCGGGCAGCGATTTCGGCGGCGATCTTTGGCACCTTGCGCGTGGCGGGATCGTACTGGGCAATGAAGGCATCCACATCGCCCATCGCATCGGCGATGTCCTTCAGCGCCATCCGCACCAGGCTTTGCCGGGCGCGTTCCTCCATCTGATGCGCATAGCTGGCACCGCCGCTGCCATAGCCCACCGCCTCCCATTCGCCTTTCGGCGGCACAGGAACTGGCGTCGCTGCCAGGACCTCGATCCGCTGCTTGAGATGGGCGAGCCCCTCGGCCCCCAGCGCGGGAGTCAGGATGGCGATCAACCCGTCATACTGGCCATAGCCGTTGTCGCGCAAAGCCTCGAGTGCCGCATCGGCCAACGCCTCGGGCGGTGTTCCGGCGGCCAGCGCGATCTGACCCAGCAGTGCACAAGCATCGTGAAACACGCCGATGACAATACCGCTGCTGTCATCGCACCGCTCGAACAGCGGCGTTGCGACCTGCATGAAGCGCCACAGCAGTGCCAGCCCTTCGGTCGGGTCGGCGGGGGCGATCTGCTCCTTGATCGCCCGAAGCTGGCTTTCCAGATCGGTGACGAGGGGCTTGCGGTTCTGCCAGTTCACAAAGCTGCGCGCCCGCGCGATGCTGGTCAGCCGTTTGGCCACCTCGCGCCCCGCCTCCTTCGGGCTTTGCGCCCCGGCCAGCTCCAGTCGCAACCGCCGCTTGGCCACCGCCGAGCCGGTGCTGATTTCGATCAGCAGTTCGGCCAGGCGCTCTGCACCCAGCGCCTCGAGGTTCTTTGCGTTCAGGGTCGACTTCGATGCCATTGGAAATCCGTATCAATTTTGAGCCACCCTAGCAGCGGTCGGCGACGAGCGAAACGCCGACACTGATTCGACATCAAGGCCAGTATTGCGTCATTCCCAGCAAGTTCAGCCGCCCCAATGCCTACGCAGATTTTCCTTTTATCACGCAATTTCAATGTGTTCGTTGACTGTGCGCTGATGATCCCCACAGTAGGGATCAACCACGATCATCGCGCAGGATCACCCATGCCCAAACTGACCAAACGCACCATCGACGCTATCGAGCCGCAGGCGACGGAATTCTTCCTCTGGGATGAGGGCATCCCTGGCTTCGGGCTGCGCGTGATGCCCAGCGGGCGCAAAAGCTTCGTGGTGCAGTTTCGCGCCGGGCGGCGTGCGCGGCGGATGAGTCTCGGGCCCAGCACGGTGCTGACCTGCGATCAGGCACGCACCCGGGCGATCACCATCATCGCCGCAGTCAAGAACGGCGAAGACCCCGCAGCTGATCGTGCGGCAAAACGCAACGCTGCCACGGTCAGCGATCTGGCTGACCGCTTCGACAAGGAGCATATCTCCGTGCGTCTGAAAGCGAGCACGGCAAAGGAGTACCGCAGCAACCTCAAGCGCTTCATCCTGCCCGCCTTGGGCCGTCTGGCCGTCCCTGAGATCACCCGCGCCGACGTTGCGAAATTCCATCATGATCTGCGGCACATCCCCTATCAGGCAAACCGCTGCATTGAGGTGGTGTCCAAGATGTTCGTGCTGGCCGAGATGTGGGGGCTACGGCCGGACGGGTCGAACCCGCGCAAACACATTCGGAAATACCCCGAGGAAAAGCGCGAACGGTTCCTCAGCGCCGCTGAGCTGCGCCGGATCGGCGAAGTGCTGCGAGAGATGGAGAGCGAGCGGATCGAGTTGTCGTCCGCCATTTTGGCGGCGCGACTGCTGATCCTGACCGGGTGCCGCCTTGGCGAAATCATGACGCTGAAATGGGACTACGTCGATTTTGACGAGTGCGCCCTTCGCCTGCCCGATTCCAAGACCGGCAAGAAAGTTGTGCATGTTGGTGCCCCTGCAGTCGAATACCTACACGGTGCGCCACGCATCGACGGCAATCCTTGGGTCATCACAGGCACCCTGCCCGGCAAGCCGCTCAGCGACATCCAGCCCTTCTGGCAGCGCGTCCGCGCCCGCGCAGGGGTCAAGGATGTCCGGATCCACGACCTGCGCCACACCTTTGCATCGACTGCCGTCGCATCCGGCCAGGGGCTGCCGATGATCGGCAAGCTGCTCGGCCACACGCAGGTGCAGACCACGGCGCGTTACGCCCACCTCGCGGCAGACCCGGTCAGGAGTGCCGCGAATTCCGTGGCTACATCGCTGCGCGAGGCGCTTGGTTAGGTCTGCCGGATTGTTTGCCTCCGGCACCCAACTCCCTCGCTGGCCTGTTAGAGTGCAAGCGTGACCTCGCGAAAACATTCTAACAAAATGTTCACCCTTTGATCGGGTTTACAGCTGCGATCACAACCGCCAGTATCACTACAGAAACTGTTTGGACCAGAATCTATAGGGACCAGTGATCGACGGAAAGCTCAGACATGGCGTGGAAGCTCGCTTTGAGTTCATTGAATTCCGTGCCTGTTGATTTTCACCCAGAACTGAGCCGGTTTTTTCACCGAGAAGTGAGCCACTTCTGATTATGGATTTCGGTTCATGCTGGGGTCAAGGTCTGTGTAGTCTCCTTCTTTTTCTTTGCCGCGGATGCCGCGGCTGAGCTTGCCTTGAAGCGGAAGCTGTCGTTGCCGGTCTCCAAGATGTGGCAGCGGTGGGTGAGGCGGTCGAGCAGCGCGGTGGTCATCTTTGCGTCGCCGAAGACGGTAGCCCATTCGCTGAAGCTCAGGTTGGTGGTGATGATGACGCTGGTGCGTTCGTAGAGTTTACTCAGCAGATGGAACAGCAGCGCCCCGCCTGATGCGCTGAACGGCAAGTATCCTAACTCGTCCAG
>CAIXBE010000139.1 GCA_903917595.1 uncultured Rhodobacterales bacterium | reverse complement strand
GTCGTTGATCGCCTGCGTCGGCACCAGTTTCGCGCGCTGCCCACCGAACAGGTCGGTGTAGGAGACCATGAAATACTTGACGCCCTTTTCCTTGGCCCACTTGGCAAGGTCTTTCACCATCGTTCCGACTCCCTGTTCGTCCTTATTGTTTTCAGAACCCGCCGTTGCGGCCGGGGATCCAGTTCGTTCCTGCAATTGGCACCCCTGCCATCGCCGCTGCCTCGATCGTCAGCGAACACAGATCTTCGGGTTCCAGATTGTGAAGGTGATTCTTGCCGCAGGCCCGCGCGATGGTCTGCGCCTCCAACGTCATCACCTTGAGGTAGTTCTTCAACCGCCGCCCGCCCAGAACCGGGTCAAAGCGCTTGAACAACTCCGGGTCCTGGGTGGTGATACCGGCCGGGTCCTTGCCTTCGTGCCAGTCGTCATAGGCGTCGGCGGTGGTGCCCAGCTTTTGATACTCGCTTTCCCATTTCGGGTCGTTGTCACCCAAGGCAATCAGCGCCGCCGTTCCGATGGCCACCGCATCAGCACCCAGCGCCATTGCCTTGGCCACGTCCGCCCCGGTGCGAATCCCGCCCGAGACGATAAGCTGCACCTTGCGGTGCATGCCCAGATCCTGCAGCGCCTTCACGGCTTGCGGAATACAGGCCAGGATCGGCATGCCGACATGTTCGATGAACACATCCTGCGTCGCCGCCGTGCCGCCCTGCATGCCGTCCAGCACCACGACATCCGCCCCGGCCTTCACGGCCAAAGCGGTGTCATAATAGGGCCGCGCGCCGCCGACCTTGACGTAGATCGGTTTTTCCCAATCGGTAATCTCGCGCAGTTCCATAATCTTTATTTCAAGATCATCCGGCCCGGTCCAGTCGGGGTGACGGCAGGCCGAACGCTGGTCGATCCCTTTCGGCAGGTTGCGCATATTTGCAACGCGGTCGCTGATCTTTTGCCCCAGCAACATGCCGCCGCCGCCGGGCTTGGCACCCTGACCGACCACGATTTCAATCGCATCAGCGCGACGCAGGTCGTCCGGGTTCATACCGTAACGGCTGGGCAGATACTGATAGACCAGCGTCCGGGAATGGCCACGTTCCTCTTCGGTCATCCCGCCGTCACCGGTGGTGGTCGAGGTGCCCGCCGCCGAAGCGCCGCGCCCCAAAGCCTCTTTGGCCGGACCGGACAGCGCACCAAAGCTCATGCCCGCGATTGTTACCGGAATATCAAGATGGATCGGCTTTTTCGCAAACCGCGTGCCCAGCCACACATCGGTCGCACATTTCTCGCGGTAGCCTTCCAGCGGGTAACGACTGATCGACGCGCCAAGGAACAAGAGGTCGTCGAAATGCGGCAGGTGCCGTTTCGTGCCGCCGCCGCGAATGTCATAGATGCCGGATGCCGCAGCCCGGCGGATTTCCGCGTTGATCGCTGGGGTGAAGGTGGCGGAAAAGCGCGGCGGGGTATGGGGGAAATCGCTCATAAATGCCTCAATATTCCGCTGCGTTGTCGATGTTGAAGTTGTAAAGCTTCCGGGCGCTGCCATAGCGCTTGAACTCTTCCGGCTTGGCCATCCCGTCCGCTTCGCCGCGCTTCAGAAGGTCGGCCAGCAGCGCAATATGTTCGGGCCGCATCTCTTTTTCGATGCAGTCGGCACCCAGCGATTTGACGGACCCGCGGACGAACAGCCGCGCTTCGTACAGACTGTCACCCAAGGCGTCGCCTGCATCGCCCAGCACCACAAGGTTGCCCGACTGCGCCATGAAGGCCGACATGTGACCGATGGACCCATGCACCACGATGTCGATGCCCTTCATCGACACGCCGCAACGCGACGACGCATTGCCCTTGATCACCAGCAATCCACCGCGACCCGTCGCCCCGGCATATTGGCTGGCATTGCCGTCGATGATCACGGTGCCCGACATCATGTTTTCGGCAACACCCGGCCCAGCCGATCCCTTGATGCGGATCGTCGCCTGCTTGTTCATCCCGGCGCAGTAATACCCGGTGGACCCCCGCACGGTAATATCGACCGGCGCATCGACCCCGGCGGCAATCGCATGCGCGCCCTTGGGGTTGATGACCTCCCAGGCGGTCATGTTGGTCTGCCCCTTCAGGGCATGCAGCGAGGAATTGAGTGCGCGCAGGCCCTCGGCTCCCAGGTCAAAGCTTTGCATTCTTTCAATGCTCCCAGAAATAGACAGTGGCAGGTTCCGGCTCCCAGACGCGAGCGTCCTCGATGCCGGGAAGGTTCACAAGCGCCCG
>CAIXBE010000138.1 GCA_903917595.1 uncultured Rhodobacterales bacterium | reverse complement strand
ATGGCGCCTTTGAGTGATGATCCAACGATCAGCCTGCCCGTCGTGGCACGCTGATCAAGCAGGCCCGCGCCCGAAATGGCGGAGATCTTCATGGCCAGCTACACCACGCCGTGGGACACGATCATCACCCGTGAGCCCACCCCCACCGGCTGGCTTTTAAGGTTCACCGGCCCGCAAGCGAAAAGCCCCGGGCTGGTGGACGACGTGCTGGACATGGTGGAGAAGTGGTTCGGGAAATCCTGACGCCCCGTAGGGTGGGCAATCTGCCCACCATCCCCCCGTAGGTCGGGCTTCAGCCCGACTCTCTCCACCGCCCCACACAGGGCCGCGCCATCCCTCGGGCGGGCGCTGCAACGGTCGATGTAGGCACTTTATCCCTCAACCCCTCCCACCGAAGTTCGGGTGACCGACGTTGCAAAGCGCCCTCCCGGGGGGAGGGAGGGCGCGGCCCGGCGGGCTTACGCCCTTGATTCCGGGCCAGACACCGTGTCCAGGAAACTCTTCATTTGCCATAATATCCCAATAGAGAAATTGCGGGGGAATCTTGGACTCACCTGAAAACAGAAATCTAGAGACAAGGGGCGAGAATTCTATTCACCTGAAAGAAAATGAAAATTCAGCGCCCTACACAAATTAACCGGCATCTATCCCCATCACTGTCCACAAGAAGGGACGAAATGGTGTGATTTCATCTTGATTGGATTACACGCCCGTCAACCGCAAAATTTGCATCGAGGCGAAATATTGTCGTTGATCCTACGTCGCAATTACATCAGCTTTACAAGCAGGTTCCAGACAACACTAAATCTAGTGTGGGGGTTGGGAGCCACTCGTTCGCAGCGAGCAGCCCCCTGTAGTTCAACCGAACCCCTCTGGGGTCTGCCAGTTGTGGATCCAGTTGTGCAACGACAACTGGACACAGGTCAAGCAGATTGCCAGACGGGCAACCAAAAGGAGGCCCCACATGGATGGGAGCTGCTTGAGGCTGCGTGGCCGGAAGGTCCGCATCGACGAACAAGGCTTTGTTTCGTTGGACGATATCTACATTATCGCAAGTCGCCCAAACGGAAAGTCGCCGTTTGCATGGTACCGAGCCCGAGGCACAGGAGACTTCGTCCTCGCCGCGCATAAAAGGGTGGTTGGCGACCACAATGAAGGAAAAGTGCGTATCTCCGATGTGCTGCGCATGGCTTCCGCTGACAACGGTGGTTGGTGGGCACACCCGATCATCGCTGCTTCATACGCGGGACACCTCAATCCAAAACTCGAAGTCGAAATTAATGAGGTATGGCTGCGCTACAAGTCCGGCGACGAGTCTCTTATCGAAGATGTTCGAAAGAATGCTCGCCCAAAAGCGGACCGATGGGTTGAGACTCGTCAACTGGGCCGAGATCGTCGCAGGGATTTCACTGCGTCACTCTCGGATCACGGAGTGGTTGACGGCCAAGGATACGCTCGATGCACAAATGCTGCATATCGCTCCTTGTTCGGCGCACCCGCCTCCAAGTTGAAGGAACAACGCAAAGTACCACCCCGAGGCAGCCTTCGCGACAAAATGTCCACCTCTGAATTGTCGTTCCTTTCGGCGGCCGAAACCCTTGCGGCCGAAAGAATAGAGGATGAGAACCCTCACGGCACCGATGCCTGTGCCAAGGCTACGCGCAGGAGTTCGGACCGAATTCGCGACGCTATTGCCGCTGATCGCGCTGATCGTAAAAGATCACTCTTTAGCGGAGATGATGACAATGCCTAGAGTAACATCCACCGCAATCGACAGAGTTGAGTGGTCAAACGGTGTTCTTTCAATTTGGTTTGATAGTGGCGGGCGCTACGACTATCCCGGCGTTTCAGAGCGACTCTATTTGGGTTTGTTGAGAGCGGAGTCCAAAGGGCGGTTCTTCAATCAGCATATCCGCGGAAGGTACTAAGCCGATCAGGTATCACCGGGTGGGGTTAAGCTCCCACCCCTTAACAAACCCCTAACGCCCACACCCAACCCCTTGAAATCCCTCGCACCCGCCAGCCTGTCCACTGTGGACAGGCCTCACCAATGCGGCGGGCGGGTGTTGGCGGGCGGGGCGTCTGCGGCCCCCGCCTCCCGTTCCGCCTCCCTCTCGGCCAGCAGTCCCACCAGCCGGGTCAGCCGGTCGATCTCGCCGGTCTGACGGGCGACGACGTCCGACAGATCCTCGACCGCGCGGGTCAGGTGGGCGATCCGTTCCTCAAGGTCCACTACCCGGTCCATCAGCGCCTTTCCGGGCGCTTGCCGCCCCTTGCCCCATTCGATACACGGGGCGCGAAGAAAAGCGAAGGGTCCGACCCATGGCAACCGACAAACCCGCCCGCCGCCCGCGCGCCGAGACTCCGAAGGGATTCCGCGACTACTTCGGCACGGAGGTGACCGAGCGGAAGGCCATGCTGGACGCGATTGCCGGCGTCTACCACCGGTACGGGTTCGATCCGCTGGAAACGAGTGCCGTGGAAACCGTCGAGGCCCTCGGCAAGTTCCTCCCCGACGTCGACCGCCCGAATGAGGGTGTCTTTGCCTGGCAGGATGAGGACGCCGACTGGCTGGCCCTGAGGTACGACCTGACCGCCCCCCTCGCCCGCGTCGCCGCTCAGTATAGGAATGACCTCCCCTCCCCCTACCGCCGCTTCGCGATGGGTCCGGTCTGGCGGAATGAGAAGCCGGGACCGGGGCGGTTCCGCCAGTTCTATCAGTGCGACGCCGATACGGTGGGGTCCGCATCGGTCGCCGCCGATGCCGAAATCTGCGCGATGCTGGCGGATGCTTTGGAAGTCGTGGGGATTCCGCGCGGCGACTATGTGGTGAAGGTGAACAACCGCAAGGTTTTGAACGGAATTCTGAACGTGGTCGGGTTGCTGGACAACCATTCACCAGAAAGCCGCGAGAAAGAGCGGGGAATTGCACTCAGAGCAATCGACAAGTTTGATAAATTCGGTGCGACCGGTGTCCGCGAGTTGCTTACTACTGGTCGCAAGGACCAGTCAGGGGATTTCACGCCCGGCGCAGGTTTGAACGAGGAATATGCCGATATCATCTTGAGTTTCCTGTCGGGACGGAAACAAGACAATGCCGCAACTCTTTCCCACCTCAAGGGTTTCATCAACAACACCGTTTTGGGAACAGAGGGTATCGAAGAACTTGAGATGATGGCGGACCTCCTCGCTGCCCAAGGCTACGGCCCCGACCGCATCGTCATCGACCCCGGTGTCGTCCGTGGCCTTGGCTACTACACCGGCCCGGTCTTTGAGGCGGAACTGACCTTCCAGATCACCGACGAAAAGGGCCGTCCGCGCAATTTTGGTTCGGTGGCCGGGGGTGGGCGGTATGATGGTTTGGTTGAGCGTTTTCTGGGAAAAGGGCAGCCGATGCCTGCAACAGGCATCTCCATCGGGGTGGACCGGCTGCTTGCAGCCCTGCGGGCCAAGGGGCGTGGTGCTGCCGATACGGCGGGGCCGGTGGTGGTGACGGTAATGGACCGCGACCGGATGGCGGACTACATGGGGATGGTCGGCAAGCTGCGGCAGGCTGGTATCCGGGCCGAGGTTTATCTTGGCAACCCGAAGAACTTTGGCAACCAGCTGAAATACGCCGACAAACGGAAGTCACCTATCGCGGTAATTCAGGGCGGAAACGAGGCGGCGGAGGGCAAGGTCATCCTGAAAGACCTGATCCTTGGCGCGAAGATCGCCGAAAACGCAACGCTTGAAGAATGGAAGGACCGCCCGGCTCAGGTTCTGGTCGACTTGGCCGATCTCGTGGCCGAAGTCCGCAAGATGCTGGCCCAATGACCTTGCTTTTCACCAGCCCCCCACCCCCATCCCCTCCCCACAGGGGGGGAGGGGAGGTGCCAATCGCCCCCCTTAAGCGATTTGGGGCAACTTCCGGTGCAAAGAGCTTCCCTCCCCCTCGTGGGGAGGGAGAGGGTGGGGCGCTGCCGTTCAGAACCCGTGACGGAGACCGGGCATGACCGCCAAAGCCACCATCCGGGCCGAGGGCGAGCGGCTGTTTGCTGCCCTTGTCGCCGCTGGTGCGGTGCCGGTGGAGACCGACCTTCTGCAACCAGCTGAGACTCTGCTGGACCTGTATGGCGAGGATATCCGGGCGCGGGCCTATGTCACGCAAGACCCTGTGCGCGGCGAGATGATGCTGCGGCCCGACTTCACAGTCCCGGTAGTGCAGGCCCACATGGCCCACGGTGCGGAACCGGCGCGGTACGCCTACATGGGCGAGGTGTTTCGCAAACAGGATCGCGGGTCGGGTCGGGCCAGCGAATACCTGCAGGTCGGCTATGAGGTCTTTGACCGCCAAGCCCCCGAAGCGGCGGATGCCGAGGTGTTCGCGCTGTTTCGTAACCTTCTGGCCGATCTGAACCTGCGTCCGGTGACCGGCGACATCGGCATTCTGATGGCCGCCGTGCGGGGCTTGGAAACCACCGACCGCCGCAAGGCCGCCCTTTTGCGCCACATCTGGCGGCCGCAGCGGTTCAAGGCTTTGCTGGACCGTTTTTCCGGACGCGCCGCCATGCCCGCCGCCCGGGCGCGGCTGCTGGAAAAGCTGGAGCTTGGCACCCCCGCCCGACTGATCGACGAGGCCGGGACCTTTGTCGGCCTGCGTTCCCCCGCCGAGATCACCGAGCGGGCCGAGGCCTTGGTGGCCGATGCCGCGACCCCGCCGATCAAGGCGACCGAGGCTGCACTGCTTTATGATCTTCTGTCCCTGGAAGCCCCGGCTGCGGCGGCGCTGACCCATCTGCGCGGGATCACACCCATGCTGCCCGCAATCGAACCGGCGGTAGACCGGTTTGCCGCGCGCCTGAACGCCTTGGCCAAGCGTGGCGTGGATGTTGACCAGCTGGCATTCGAGGCCAGCCACGGCCGCACCGCGCTGGAATACTACGACGGCTTTGTCTTCAGCTTTCATGCCGAAGGTCACCCACCGGTTGCCAGTGGCGGGCGCTATGATGCGCTGACGGCGGTGCTGGGGGCGGGGGCATTCATCCCCGCGGTCGGCGGCGTGATCCGGCCGGAACTGGTGGCAAGGCTGCGGGGGCTGGCATGATCAAGATCGGGGTGCCGTCGAAAGGGCGGCTGATGCAGGAAACCTTCGACTGGTTCGGCGCGCGCGGTTTGGCGATGCGGCGGGCCGGGGCGGACCGGGAGTATTCCGGCGTTATCGAGGGCATCGACGGTGTCGGGCTGGTCCTGTTGTCGGCCGGTGAAATCCCGCGCGAGTTGGCTGCCGGTCGCATTCATCTTGGGGTCACCGGGTCGGACCTTGTCCACGAGCAACTGGGGTCGCAAGCGCCCGAAGTGGTGGAACTGGCCCGGTTGGGCTTTGGGCAGGCCGATCTGATCATCGCGGTGCCCGCCGTCTGGATCGACGTCGAGACGGTCGATGATCTGGACGCAGCGGCCGCCGGGTTCCGGGCGGCGCATGGCCACCGGTTGCGGATCGCCACGAAGTATCACCGGCTGGTCCGCGACTTTCTGCAAGCCCAAGGGGTTGCCGATTACCAGCTGGTCGACAGTCTGGGCGCGACCGAAGGGACGGTCAAGAACGGGACGGCGGAAGCGATCGCCGATATCACCAGCTCAGGCGAGACCCTGCGCGCCAACCACCTGCGGGTGCTGTCGGACGGGCTGATCCACTCCAGCGAGGCCGTACTTTGGCAATCGCGTCTTGCCCCTTTGACCCCTGGTGACCGCGAGGCCCTGACCAGACTTGCTGCGGCTCTGGGGGTTGCTTTGGCTTGAAGACGGTCTAGGTCTTCACGAGGCTTGAAACATAGGAGAATTCCATGTCCGCGATGAAGACACTTGCATTTGTGCTGGCGATTTCGGCCCCATTGGCCGCGCAAGCACAGGATCTGGCGAAGGGTGATGCCATCAAGGCTGCCGTTTCAGGAAACACCGTGCAAGGAAGTATGACTGAATCAGGCGTTTATACCGAGTTCTATGCCGCGGACGGCACGATCAAGGCTGCTGACTATTCAGGCACATGGACCGTTGAAGGCGACAAGATGTGCTTCAGCTATGGCGATGCCCCGGATTGCTGGGATGTGCGGATCAAGGGCGAGATGATCACGTGGGTGCAGGACGGCGTCGACGGCGGCACCGGCACCGTCGTTCCCGGCAATCCCAACGAATTCTGATTGATCCAATCAGGCGGCTGGCCCGGTCCGGGCCAGCATCACCCCCAAAGCAGCAAGCGCCATTCCTGCCCAGGCCAATGGCGGCATCGCCTCTCCCAGAAGCGGCCAGGCGAACAGCGCCGAAAGTGGCGGCACAAGGTAGAACAGGGCCGACACCCGGGCCACCTCCCCTGCGCGGATCATGGCAAGCAAAAGCGTGATCGCCACCAATGAATTGCCGATGACCAGATAGGCCAGGACAGCGAAAAGCTCGGGCGTCCAGTCGGCGTCAAAGCCTTCGATCCCCCAGGCCAGGGGCAGCGCGAAAGCTGCTCCAACGGCATATTGGATGATGTTTGCGGGCACCGGATGATGGGTCACGCCAAAGCGCTTTTCGTAAAGCGTCGCCCCGGTGATGCCCAGTAGTCCGCCCACCGCCAGAAGAACGCCAATGACCGGCTCGGTCGATATTCCCGAGCGCGACAGGATCACCATCAGCGCGCCAAACAGGCCGAACGCCAACCCCAGCCAGCGCAACAGGCTTACGCTTTCGCCGACAAGACGGGGGGCGATGATACCGACAAGTATCGGCTGCAGGCAGACGATGATCGCCACCCCGCCTGCCGAAACCCCGATGCGGAAGGCTCCGTAGCACATGCCGAAATAGACAACCTGGATCAGGAAACCGGTGACCGCAATGTCAAGCGCGGCACGGCCCCTGGGGAAATTGGGCTTCAGTACCGGCAACAGCGGCAGCAGGACCAGAACCGCGATCAGATAGCGCAGGCCAAGGATGGTGAAAGGCCCGGCATGCTGAAGGCCGATCTTGGCCAGCGCAAACCCCGCTGACCACAGAAGCAGGAAGATGAACGGTGCGGCTATCAGCCAGAACGGCTTGCTCATCGCAGCCCGATCTCGGCCAGCGCCTGAGCAAGGGCGGGGGGCAAGGGATCGTCCTTGGTGCGGCCTTTCGGCAGGTCACGCGGACTGTCCTTTGGATCAAGGTAGCGCCAGCCCTGAAAGGGGCGGCGGGGGGCGGCTTCGGTGCGGACCAAGTCCTGATCCATGATCATCGCGCAGCGCGCAATGCCGTCGCCCAGGTCGATCTCCTCCAGCGCGACCATGCGCTGACGGCACAGGATCACGCCCTTGATCACCCAGAAGATCGACCCGCCATCCAGCACCTCGGCCTCGCGTTTGGGCCACATGCGGGTAACGTGGACCGCACAGCCCGCGGGCCAGCGGATGCGCTGACTTTGCTGCCAGTCGGCCAGATCCTCGACACTTTCCGTGCCGACGCTGAGTTTCAGAAGATTGAGTGCCATGCGCTGACCATAGCCCGGTCAGGGCCGAGCGCAAGTTGACCCGAGGGTGTCCTGCGCGTATCTTGTGGGTTCGCACCGACTTATCCACAATTTGAAGGACCCGTCGCCTCATGTCGCGATTCGATGCCGCCATTGCCGAAGCCATCTGGGACATGAAATACCGCTTCAAGGCGGCAGATGGGACTGCCCTTGATGGGTCGGTCGAGGACAGTTGGCGGCGAATTGCGCGGGCCTTGGCAGAGGTGGAGGCGGAACCGGCGAAGTGGGAGGCCGAATTCTATGCGGCGCTGGAGGGATTCCGGTTTCTGCCCGCCGGGCGGATCACCGCAGGCGCGGGGACGGGGCGCAGCGTCACCCTGTTCAACTGCTTTGTCATGGGGACGATCCCGGACACGATGGAGGGCATCTTCACCGGGCTGAAAGAGGCCGCGCTGACCATGCAGCAGGGCGGTGGGATCGGCTATGATTTCTCCACCATCCGGCCGAAGGGGGCCGAGGTGAAGGGGGTCGCCGCCGATGCCTCGGGTCCCCTCAGCTTCATGGATGTCTGGGACGCGATGTGCCGCACGATCATGTCTGCGGGGTCACGCCGGGGCGCGATGATGGCGACGATGCGCTGTGATCATCCGGACATTGAGGCGTTCATCGAGGCCAAGAAGGACCCTGCCCGCCTGCGGATGTTCAACTTGTCGGTCCTTGTCACCGATCCGTTCATGGCGGCGGTCAAGGCGGATGGGTCTTGGGAGCTGGTGTTCGGCGACCGCGTCTACCGCACCGTGCAGGCGCGCGATCTGTGGAACCGGATCATGCGGTCCACCTTTGATTTCTCGGAACCCGGGGTGATCTTCATCGACCGGATCAATGCCGCGAACAACCTTGGCTATGTCGAGACAATTGCCGCGACGAACCCCTGCGGCGAGCAGCCGTTGCCGCCCTATGGGGCGTGCCTGCTGGGGTCGATCAATCTGGCTACGCTGGTGAAGGACGCCTTTGAGGCACATTCGTCAATGGATATGGCGGCGCTGGATCATCTGGTGCGGGTTGCCGTGCGGGCGATGGACAATGTCGTCGACACAAGCCGCTTCCCGCTGCCAGAGCAAGCGGCTGAGGCAAAGGCCAAGCGGCGGATCGGGCTGGGAGTCACGGGCCTTGCCGATGCGCTGCTGATGGTCGGTCTGCGCTATGGCTCGGAAGAGGCCGCGCGCGTCACCGGGATCTGGATGCATGCCATCGCGCGGTCGGCCTATCTGGCGTCGGTCGATCTGGCCAAGGAGAAGGGCGCGTTCCCATTGTTCGACGCAGAGGGGTTCCTGGCGTCGGGCAACATGATGGCGATGGATGCGGACGTGCGGAAGGCCGTGCAGGCCCACGGCATCCGGAATGCGCTTTTGACCAGCGTTGCGCCCACGGGGACCATCAGCCTTTACGCAGGCAACGTGTCCAGCGGGATCGAGCCGGTCTTTGCCTATGCCTATACGCGCAAGGTGCTGCAGAAGGACGGCTCGCGAACCGAGGAGGAAGTGGTCGATTTCGCCGTGCGGCTGTGGCGCGAGAAGTTCGGCGATGCGGACCTGCCGGAGCATTTCGTGAATGCGCAGACGCTGCCGCCGCTGGATCACGTTAGGATGCAGGCGGCGGCGCAGCGCTGGGTGGACTCCTCCATCTCCAAGACCATCAACTGCCCGGTCGATATCAGCTTTGACGACTTCAAAGAGGTCTACATGGCCGCCTGGGATCAGGGCTGCAAGGGCTGCACGACCTATCGGCCGAATGATGTGACGGGGTCCGTGCTGACCGTGTCGGAGAAGGCGACGTCATCCGCGCAGCCGGTGACGGGGGGCGAGGTGGTCTATCTGTCGGAACCGCTGGACCGGCCTGCGGCGTTGGAGGGCAACACCTACAAGGTCAAATGGCCCGGCTCGGAGCATGCGCTTTACATCACGATCAATGACATCGTGACGGCGGGGCATCGCAGGCCGTTCGAGGTGTTCATCAACTCCAAGAATATGGAGCATTTCGCCTGGACCGTGGCCCTGACCCGGATGATCTCGGCCGTCTTCCGGCGCGGCGGGGATATCTCCTTCGTGGTGGAGGAGCTGAAAGCCGTCTTCGACCCCCGCGGCGGGGCCTGGATGGAGGGACGCTACATCCCCTCGATCCTCGCCGCCATCGGCGGGGTGATCGAGCGCCACCTGATCGACATCGGTTTCATCGAGGGCGAGGGGCTGGGCCTGAAATCCGACCCCAAGGCGGAGGTGCTGCGGGTCGGAGAGGCCCCGCGCGGGAAGGCCTGCCCGTCCTGCGGGAGCTATGACCTGCGGATGGTGGAGGGGTGCCTGACCTGCGGGTCGTGTGGGCATTCGAAGTGTGGGTGAGGGGTGAGCGAGCGGCATGGCGATCAATGAAAAACCATGCAATTGAGGCCCATTTTGGCCAAATTGCCTTCCACTTTTCGGGTCTAATTCTTCCACTTGAAGCTAAGTAACTGAAAAGATTGAAAGTCACAAACGCCGCTCCGAAAGGGGCGGCGTTCTTCATTTCGCCAACCGTCGAGGGGGCCGGGCTTGACCGCATTGTGGAAACAGCCTCTTTTCGGGCCATGAACACGCATCGAGAAATCCGCCCCATACGGGCAAACTGACCGGGCCTCCCAGAAACCCGAACATCAGCTTGAACCGGCCAGTCACTTGGCGGTGCCCAATCCTCAAGGACGGATTACGAACCCATGAAGACCATCAAGTTTGTCGATATCCGCGATTACGACACCAACACGAGCACCATCGCGGCACATTTGACCGAGGCTCTGAAACGGATCCGCAAGAACAAGCTTGCGGCTGACCTTATCGGAGATGACGAAAAATCAGAGGGGCTGAAGTCCAGCGATCCTGACGGATTTGCCGATGAACTCTCTGCCGGTGTCGAGCTGACCTATCGAGACAAGAACCGGATCCTGGAACGTGCCCGACGGCTCGCCGAACGCAGGGCGACTGCCAGTGGAACGAACCATCTGAAGAAAGAGGAAGTGGCGCGCCTGGCCCCTGTGGTTGCAGGCATCCAGCTGGTGATGGCGAAGGATGAACATTGGGCGGACGAAGTCGCTGCAGCCATTCACGACGACATGCCGTGGATGGCCAAGGCATCGGAATACGCGTGGCATGGCCTTCGTCGTGCCGCGCAACAACATGAGGCAATTTCTCTTCGGCCGCTGATCCTGAATGGCCCCGCCGGCATTGGAAAGTCCGTCTGGGCACGTTCGCTGGCAAAGGCCCTGGAGCTTCCGATGGCCGATATCGACGCAAGCAAAGGAGGCGCTGGGTTCTCGCTGGTCGGCGTGGAACGGGGCTGGTCAACTGCCCAAGCAGGACGCCCCCTAGACATCATGCTGGCAAAGCGGATCGGCAATCCTCTGGTCGTCGTGGATGAGATCTGCAAGGCGGCGTCGATGAGCTCGACCAAGGGGACCTTCCATTCCTTCGCGAATGGCCTCCTCTCGCTGCTCGAGCCGGTCAGTTCGGAGGCCTGGGAATGCCCCTACTTCCGGCTCCAATTCAATATGTCCCATATCATCTGGGTTTTGACCGCGAACGATGTCAGCAGGGCTTAGGCTCAAACATCAAGTGCAACACCCAGCGCCCGTGGGGCATAGGATGTTGCGATGGACAAACGGTACAAGCACCTCAACGGCGAGGAACGT
>CAIXBE010000137.1 GCA_903917595.1 uncultured Rhodobacterales bacterium | reverse complement strand
CTGCAGAACGTCCGCAGCCCCTTGCGCGTCAGCCAGGAATGCACGGCGCTGGTGGCAAGGATCATCGGCATCCCCACCTTTTCCGGCCCCTGATGCTGGTCGGTCAGGACCAGTTGCCCGGCCCCCGACCGTACCGCATCTTCGGCTTCGGCGCGAATACGCTCCAGCCCCTGACGCAGATCGTCAAGCCCGTGACTGACCGGGAAGGTGCAGTCGATGAAGGCCACCTGATCGCCGAAGCGGTCGACCATCACCTCGAATTCACGGCTGGCAAGGAAGGGGCTTTCCAGCACAAGGATTTCGGACTGCGAGTTGTTTTCGTCCAGCACGTTGCGCAGGTTGCCAAAGCGGGTCTTCAACGACATTACCCGGCCTTCGCGCAGGCTGTCGATCGGCGGGTTGGTCACCTGGCTGAAGTTCTGGCGGAAGTAGTGCGACAGCGGGCGGTAGACCGACGACAGCACCGCAGGCGGCGTGTCATCGCCCATCGAGGCGATCATTTCCTTGCCGTCCTCGGCCATCGGGGCCAGAACCTGCTCCAGTTCCTCAATCGTGAAGCCCGCCGCAATCTGGCGCTTGCGCAAGTCGCTGCCGGCGTGGATCTGCACCTCGGGCACGTCCCGCAACAGGCTGTTCAGATCGACAACCTTGGACACCCAATCGCCATAGGGCTGGGCGGCGGCGAGTTTGTCCTTCAGGGCAACGTCGTGGTAAAGCTTGCCCTCGGCCATATCGACGGCGATCATCTGCCCCGGCCCAAGCGCGCCCTTTTCGCGGATCGTGGTCTCATCGACCGGCACCATCCCGGCCTCGGACCCCGCGATCAGCAGCCCGTCACCGGTGATGACATAGCGCATCGGCCGCAGACCGTTCCGGTCAAGCCCGCCGCAGACCCAGCGCCCGTCTGTCATCGCCAACGCCGCCGGACCATCCCAAGGCTCGATGACCGAGTTGCAGTACGAATACATGTCGGCCCAGGCCTTCGGCATGTTCACCGTCTGCTTGCTCCACGCTTCGGGCACCAGCATCGTCTTGGCCATGGGCGCGCTACGCCCCGACCGCACCAACACTTCGAACACCGCGTCCAGCGCGCCACTGTCCGAGGTGCCCGCCGGAATGATCGGCTTGATATCCTCGGCCGCGTCGCCAAAGTTGCCGGAGGCCATGCGGATTTCGTGGGATTTCATCCAGTTGACGTTGCCCTTCAGCGTGTTGATCTCGCCGTTGTGGGCCAGCATCCGGAAGGGCTGTGCCAGCCACCACTGCGGGAAGGTGTTGGTGCTGTAACGCTGGTGGTAGATCGCAAACGCGCTTTCAAACCGCTCGTCCATCAGGTCGGGGTAGAACGTCGCGACCTGCTCGGCCAGCATCATGCCTTTGTAGATGATGCTGCGGCAAGACAGGCTGCACAGATACATCCCCTGGATGCCTGCCGCCGTCGCCGCCTTCTCGATCCGGCGGCGGATAATGTACAATTCCCGCTCGAACTGCTCGGGGTCCGCGCCGTTTTCGCAACGGATCAGGATCTGCTCGATCTCGGGCCGGGTCGCGTTGGCCTTGTCGCCCAGCACGGACACATCGACCGGCACATGCCGCCAGCCATAGATATAGTGGCCCATCCGCAGGACTTCGGTCTCGACAATCGTGCGGCAGCGTTCCTGCGCGCCAAAGTCGGTGCGCGGCAGGAAGACCTGACCGACGGCGATCAGCTTTGCCGTGTCCGGCTCATGCCCGGTGCGGCGCACCTGATCGTAGAAGAACTTGACCGGGATCTGCACATGGATGCCCGCGCCGTCGCCGGTCTTGCCATCGGCATCGACCGCGCCCCGGTGCCAGACCGCCTTCAGCGCGTTGATGCCGTTTTCCACCACACGGCGCGACGGCTTGCCGCTGATCGACACCACCAGCCCCACGCCGCAGGACGAATGCTCATCCTCGGCCTTGTAAAGCCCATTCGCATCCAGCCAAGCGCGCTTGGCTTCTTCGGCTTCAACCCATGCAGCATCATACTTGGTCATCATCGTCCCTCGCATCGTTTCCAGTCGCCGCGCCTATTCAGGCCAGCGTCAAATCCAGTGGTTGTGGCAGCGCGTTGCTGCAGTCTTCCAGTGCGTGCCGATCCCCGGCCCAAAGCGCAGCAGTGATGGCGGTCAGCTGCCCTTTGGCATCCAACCATTTGTAAACGTTGTGCTTCTGCCCCGGTGCGATCACGACTTTCACATTTCCCGCATGCGAAAGCTGCTTGCGGACATGCGCCAAGTGAATGGGGTCGTCGTAGTGTTTGTCGCCAGTGACAATGTTGAACCTGCAGTCAGCTGCCGCCATGATCGGGGTCAGATCCTGCTCGACGGCATCACGAATTCTGGGCCGGTGTGCGTTCCAGACCGGGCGGCCGGTCACCGCCTTTGTCATTAGGATCTGGGGTACAAACGCCACCACACTTGAAATCGGCACAAAGCCGGAAAACAGGATCGCGCCGTGCCCGCCCATCGACGTGCCGATAGACTGGACGGTTTCGATGGCATGTTTGTCCATGAAACTGCGGACGGTCCTGATAATCCGATCACGTTGTCCCGGCATCGAATACCAGCTTCGCTCGCGGTCGTTGATGAACAGCACATGGTTGCGACCATTGTCCGAGGCGATGCTGCTGAACTCCAGGCCCTGAGGATGCAAAGCCTCGCGTCGAATACTAATGAAGACCAGCACAAGCGTCTTTGAACTGCCGGGCAGCCACGCCACGGCCAGATCGCGGTCCCGGTGGATCAGTCGCGGCTCGTCCACGGGCGACTGCCCGGTCAGCCAGCGCCGCAGGGTTTGAAGCCTCCAGACCGGACTGATGCGCTGGCGTTTCATGGCAGGTCCGCGTCAGCAAAGTTGACGGCCAGCGTCAAATCCAGTGGTTGTGGCAGCGCGCGGCTGCAGTCTTCCAGTCCTTGCCGATCCCCGGCCCACAGAGCGGTGACCAGCTTTGCAAGCTGTCCGTGATCCTTCAGCCATTTGGCGACATAGTGGCTTTGCCCCGGCGCGGTCACGATCCTGACCTTTGGCGCATCGGGAAGCGTCTTTCGCAAATGTCCCATGTGCAGCAGGTCATCGGCAAATCGGTCGCCGGTGACGATATGAAACCGGCAGTCGGCTGCGGCCATGATCGGGATCAGGTCGCGTTCGACCCCGTCCCGGATCGGGGCCACATAGTTCGCCCAATTTGGCTGGGCCAGCGCCTCTTTGCTCATGAGAAGCTGGGGCACGAAAGCAACCACCTTGGAAATCGGCAGCCGGTCGCAGAACAGGATCGCGCCGTAGCCCCCCAAAGAGTTGCCGATTGACCAGATCTCCTCAATGCCATGTCTGGCCACAAACCGGCGCACCAAGTCAGCTATTCGGTCGCGTAGTCCTGGTGCCGAATACCAGCTGCGTTCCCGGTCATTGATGAACAACACATGGTTGCGCCCGTTGTCGGAGGCGATGCCCCGGAACTCCAGAACTTGCGGATCCAAAGCCTCGTAGCGGATGCTGATGAAGACCAGAACCAACCTTGTCGAACTGCCGGGCAGCCATGCCACGGCTAGGTCTCGGTCGCGGCGGATCAGCCGCGCCTCGTTCGCCGGCGCATGTCCCGACAGCCACCGCTGCAGGGCCTGAAACCGCCAGACCGGACTGATGCGCTGACGTTTCATGACGGGTCCGCGTCTTCGCTTGCCAGCAGCGGGAACAGTGCCACGCAGTCGGCCCGGGTCAGGACCTTGCGCCCCTCACCGGCAAAGGCATAGCTGTCGGGCTTGTGGTCGATGTAGATTTCATTGGCCATGGTCAGCCCGTTCGCGTCGTCAAAGCTGCCGATGGGCAGTTCGATGGTGCCGGAATAGGGGCTGTCCACCGTCACCCGGAACCACACCGGAGAGCCGCAGTCCCGGCACCAAGCGCGTTCCCCCCAGCCCGAGGATTGGCGTTTCGCGATATGCTCTGCCCCCGTCCAGACGACGTTTGCCGCAGGCACGGTCATGCCCAGCAGCGCCGACCCGGTCCACTTGCGGCACATCGGACAGTGGCAGACGCCGAAATTCTTGCCTGTCAGCGTGGCTTTGAACCGCACCGAACCGCAGAGGCAACCACCGGAGCGTTCAAGGCTCATGGCTGACCCTCTGAAACTCCAGCCCCGCCGAAAGCACGTCGCAGTCATAGATCGGCTGGGTCGACAGGAACCCCGGCTCGCCCGGAAAGATGAAGTCGACCGGGCTGCCGTCGATGGGCAACCACTGGCCATCGCCAAGATCCCGCTCGCCCGGACCGGCAAAGAAAGTGCGCCAGTCGGGGTGGATGTATTCGCGGCCCCGGGCGCGGCCCAGAACGGTGCCATCGGCGGTGTATTCGGTAAAGTCGATCTCGGTCTGCAACAGGGTGACCCCGTCGATCACCATCTCGGACCCGGTCAACCGGTCAAAGCCGGAATAGCGGCTGCTGCTGCCGTCATCATTGGTCACAAAGAAATCGGCGGTGTCGATCCCTTGCGCCAGAAGAGCCGAAATGCTGGCCGGATCGGCGGGAAAGGGGTCCAGCGTCTGACGGGTCGCGCCAAGGCTTTCGACCCATTGGCCTTCCCGGTCGATGCGGGAAAAGAAGAAGGTCCCCTCTTGGTCCATGTCCACCCGCCACTGGTCACCGGGGGTGTCCGCCGAGCAGTGGTAATGATGCGACACCCGGCAGGCCTTGGACTGCACGGTGACATAAACCTCGCAGCCTGCGGGTTCGGTCCAGGTCCCGGCGAGGGCGGGCGAGGCCGCTATGGCCAGAAGGGCAGGGATCACAAACTGTCGCATCGCCGTTTCACCTGTCGTAATGGGTCACATGTCCTGACGTTTGGCATCTCCCTGACCTTCCCAACGTGAAGACGTATGGAAGACAATTGGAAGACGGAAAAAAGACTACTCCGCTGCCACCGCCTCGGTTGCTGCCAGATAGCCAAGGATCGCCTCGGCCGCCTCGCGCCCGTCGCGGATTGCCCAGACCACCAGACTTGCGCCGCGCACGATGTCGCCAGCGGCATAGACGCCGGGCAGGCTGGTGGCGTGGGTCGAAAAATCGGCCTTGATCGTGCCCCAGCGGGTGACCTTCAGTTCCGGCACACCCCAGAGGAGCGGCAGGTCTTCGGGTTCGAACCCCAAAGCCTGCACCACCAGATCCGCGGGTTCGACATAGTCGGCGCCGTCGATCACTTCCGGCGACTGGCGGCCCGTGGCATCCGGCGCGCCAAGGCGCATCTTCTGGACCATCACGCCGTCAACCTCGACCCCGCCGGTGAACCCCTTGGGTGCTGCAAGCCAGACGAATTCGACGCCTTCTTCCTCGGCGTTCTGCACTTCGCGCTGCGAGCCCGGCATGTTGGCCCGGTCGCGGCGATACAGGCATTTCACCGACAAGGCCCCCTGCCGGATCGCCGTGCGCACGCAGTCCATCGCGGTATCGCCGCCGCCGATGACGACCACCCGCTTGCCGCTGGCGTTCAGCGCGCCGCTTTCAAACTCGGCCACCTCGTCGCCAAAGCTTTTGCGGTTGCTGGCGGTCAGATAGTCCAGCGCCTTGACCACGCCCTTGGCCCCCACGCCCGGAGCCTCGATATCGCGCGACTTGTAGACGCCGGTCGCGATCAAGACCGCGTCATGCTGGCCCATGATCGCGTCAAAGCTGATGTCCAGCCCGACGGTGCAGTTCAGCACAAAGTTGACGCCCGCCACCTCAAGCTGTTGGATACGCTGCATCACCACCGGCTTTTCCAGTTTGAAGCCGGGGATGCCATAGGTCAGCAGCCCGCCTGCGCGGTCATAGCGGTCATAGACGGTGACCTGCACGCCCTGCCGGCGCAGCATGTCGGCCGCTGCAAGGCCACCGGGGCCAGCGCCGATGATGCCGACGCTTTCGCTGCGCTGGGTATGGGCGTGGATCGGGTGGACCCAGCCTTCCTCCCAGGCGATGTCGGTCAGGTATTTCTCGATCGTGCCGATGGTGACGGTGCCGTGACCCGACTTTTCGATGACGCAGTTGCCTTCGCACAGCCGGTCCTGCGGGCAGATGCGGCCGCAGATTTCGGGGAAGGTGTTGGTGGCCTGTGACAGCTCGTAAGCCTCTTGCAACCGGCCCTCGGCGGTCAGCTTCAGCCAGTCGGGGATGTTGTTGTGCAGGGGGCAGTGCGACTGGCAGTAAGGCACGCCACACTGGCTGCAACGACCGGCTTGCTCGGCGGCTTTGCGGTCGGCGTACTCGCGGTAAATCTCGGCGAAATCCTGTGCACGCAGGGCAGCGTCACGCTTTTCGGGCATCTCTTTGCCCAAGGTGACGAATTTCAGCATCTTCTGCGTGGCCATGGCTGCGTCCTCCGAACGGATTATCTCGCGGAGCGCCTTGGTATCGCCGATCAGATCACAATAAAAGTCAGCAAGACTTACCTAATTGTCAGTTTCTTCCGGGATGCGACAGGAATGCTGACATTCTGGTGCTAAATTAGGTCAGTATAGTTTCCGAACTGCATTAATACCCGATCAAAAGCGCGGTCAGCGCGGCGCTGCCGACGATGATTCGCCACCAGCCGAACAGCGCATAGCCATTGCGGCCAATGTAGTTCAGCACCCAGCGCACCACGATCAGCGCGGTAAGGAAGGCGACGGCAAAGCCGATGGCGATGTCCCAGACAGCGCCGAAGTCCAGAATGTCGCGGTTCTTGAACAGGTCATAGGCGACGGCGGCCCCCATGGTTGGCAGGGACAGCAGGAACGAAAATTCAGCCGCCGCGCGCTTTTCGACGCCAAGCAGCAGGCCGCCGACGATGGTCGCACCAGAGCGGCTGACACCCGGCACCATGGCCAGACACTGAAACAGGCCGATCACCAGCGCCTTTCGAAACGGCAGGGCCAAGGCGTCGTGATGCACGGGCGGGGGGGCGATGCGGTCGATGACTAGAAGGACAATGCCACCAAGGATCAGCATCACGGCGATCAACATCGTTCCTTCAAACAGCACGGTCTTGATGAAATCATGCGCGACCAGACCGACGATCACCGCAGGCAGGAACGCCAGCAGGATCGACACCACCGCCCGCCGCGCCGCAGGGTCGTTTCCCGCAGCCAAGACCAGCCGCAGCATCTGCGCCGCGTAGACCGAGGTCAGCGCCAGAATAGCGCCAAGCTGGATCACCACTTCGAACGTCCGGCCCGCGCTTTCAAACCCCAGAAAGTGGCCTGCAAGCAAAAGATGTCCGGTGGAGGATACTGGGAGAAATTCGGTCAGCCCCTCCAGCAACCCCAGAAGCGCTGCGGCAAGAGTGCTGTCCAAGGGCCTAGACCTTCTTCAGGTTCTTAGCCGATTCCTTGATGGCCGCGAACTGGCCCGAGGGGCGATAGCACCAAAGGTATTCCGGCAGGACCGATCCCATGGCGACCGGCGGGATGCCAAGATCGGCAAAGCCCTTCGCACCCTCAGCGACGACGTTGTCATGCCGCAGGGTCTTTACCTGATCACGGGTCAGCATCTTGTTCTCAATCAGGCCCAGCGTCACCGCCTCGACCGCGTCGAAACCGAAGGCCATGACCTTGGCGGCAAGGAACGGCATGCCGACAATCAGCCGACGCCGACGGATGATCGGCAACATCCGCTGCATCAGGCCGCGGAACGTATCAACCTCGGGCCCGCCCAGTTCATAGACCCCGGCAGCGGCCTGCCCCAGCGCTGCCTTGACGGCAGCTTGTGCCACGTCATCGACATGCACCGGCTGAAACCGCGTGTCCGCCCCGACGATCGGCAGGATCGGCCCCATCCGGGTCATCGCGGCAAAGCGGTTGAAGAACTGGTCTTCGGTGCCAAAGATCACCGATGGGCGCAGGATCACGGCGCCGGGGAAGGTGGCAAGAACGCCAGCCTCGCCTTCGCCCTTGGTGCGGGAATACTGGCTGTCGGCCCCGGCATCGGCCCCGATGGCGGAAATCTGGACCATCCGGCTCACACCCATCTCAGCCGCGATGCGGGCGATACGGGCGGCGCCTTCGACCTGAACGGCGTCAAAGTTGTTCTTGCCCATCCGCGCGAAAGTGCCGACGCAGTTGACCACCGCATCCGCGCCCCGTGTCAGTGCGCGCACCGACGCATCGTCGCGGATGTTGCAGGCGACGGGTTCAACCTGACCTGGCGTCCCATAGGGCTTGACGAACAAAGCCTCGTTCGGGCGGCGGCAGGCGACGCGGACGCGCCAACCCTCTTTCGCCATGCGCCGGGCGATGTAGCGGCCGACAAAGCCCGATCCGCCGAAGATGGTGACAAGCTTGCTCATGCCGGAACTCCCGCCCACGGGTGCCGTAGGGCACCGGAATATGGCCAGATGAATATCGCCGCCGCCGCGCCCGGGCAAGGCAAAAGCGCGGCAAAGATTCTGCGCCCGGGACTGTATGGGGCCGTTGACTTCGGTCAAACCCGCCGTTACATCGCCGCCTACCAGATCGCCCGGATGGCGGAATTGGTAGACGCGCTGGTTTCAGGTACCAGTGTTGCAAGACGTGGAGGTTCGAGTCCTCTTCCGGGCACCAATACCAAAGGCCGCGCACCCCCAAGGGGCGCGGCTTTCGGTTTTAATGGCCCCCCTATACACCCGTCGTCATATGCTGTAGTGCCGCCGCAACGGTCAAGATTCCGGGTTTGTGGGCGAGGAGGCCCGCACCAAAGGGACAGGGGCCGTTTGGCTTATCGGGCGCAGAACACGCCCCCCCTTTGGAAAGACATCGATGACGATTGAACACGTGGCCGCGCCGCTGGCGCAGGCTTTGGCGGCCAAGGGCTATGAAGCCCTGACCGCTGTGCAGGATGCTGTGCTCGCCGAAGGCGTTGCCGGGCGTGACATTCTGGTTTCGGCACAGACCGGATCGGGCAAGACCGTGGCTTTTGGTCTGGCCGTTGCCCCCGAAATCCTTGGCGGGCAGGACCGGCTCCTTTACGCCGATCACCCGCTGGCGCTGATCATTGCCCCGACCCGCGAACTGGCCTTGCAGGTCGCGCGGGAACTGGAATGGCTTTACGCCGGGGCCGGGGCCAAGATCGCCACCTGCGTTGGCGGCATGGACTACCGCACTGAAAAGCGCGCGCTGGACCGTGGGGCGCATATCGTCGTCGGCACTCCCGGCCGCTTGCGTGACCATATCGAACGCCGCAGCCTTGACCTGTCGGGCCTGAAAGCCGCCGTGCTGGACGAAGCCGACGAGATGCTGGATCTTGGCTTTTCCGAGGATCTGGAATTCATCCTTGCCGCCGCCCCTGAAGAACGCCGCACGCTGATGTTCTCGGCCACCGTGCCGAAGGAAATCGAAAAGCTGGCGGGGACATTCCAGAAGAACGCCCTTCGCATCGTGGCCCAAGGCGAGGCCAAGCAGCACGTCGACATCGAATACCGCGCGATCTCAGTGGCCGTGCGTGACCGTGAACATGCGATCTTCAACATGCTGCGGTTCTACGAATCGCAGACCGCCATCGTGTTCTGCAAGACGCGGGTGAACGTGAACCACCTGATGGCCCGCATGGGCAACCGGGGCTTTCAGGTCGTGGCCCTGTCCGGCGAGCTTAGCCAGCAGGAACGCACCCATGCGCTGCAGGCCCTGCGTGACGGCCGGGCGCGCGTCTGTATCGCGACCGACGTGGCAGCCCGGGGCATTGACTTGCCGGGTCTAGAACTGGTGATCCACGCCGATCTGCCGTCGAACTCGGAAATCCTTCTCCACCGTTCGGGCCGCACCGGTCGCGCCGGGAAAAAGGGTGTCTCGGCGCTGATCGTGACCCCGGCGGAATTCAAGAAGGCCCAGCGTCTGCTGGCCGGCGCAAAAGTTACCGCTGAATGGGCCGGTCCCCCCGGTGCCGACGAGGTGCAGGCCAAGGATGACCAGCGCATTCTGGAACACCCGACCCTGACCGCGCCGATCGGTGATGAGGCCGGGATTGCCGGTGATCTTCTGGAACAGTTCGGCGCCGAGGCCCTTGCCGCCGCTTTCGTCCGCCTGTGGCGCGAAGGCCGCTCGGCCCCCGAGGTGCTGTCGACCGATGGCCCGACCCCGCCGCCGTCCGCCCCGCGTGAACGTGGCGAGTTTGGTCCGTCGGTCTGGTTCCGTGTCAGCGTTGGCCGTGCCGGTCGCGCCGAAGCCCGCTGGCTGTTGCCGAAGATCTGCGATGCAGGCAGCATCGCCAAGGACGGCATCGGTGCGATCCGCGTGCGCGAGGATGAAACCTTTGTGCAAATCGCTGCTGGCTCGGCTGACAAGTTCGGCGCCTCGGTTGAACTTGACCGCGACATCCTGATGACCCGGATCGAAGGCGAGCCTGACCTAGACCAGCCGCGCAGCTTTGCACGGCCGGAACGGGCTGAGCGTCCGGTGCGCACTGAACGGGTCGAGCGTCCTGTGCGCGCTGAACGTGCGGAGCGCCCTGAGAGCGCTGAACGCCCGGAACGGCGTGAAAAGCCGGCCTATGTGCCCAAGCCGCCCCGCGTCGTGGAAGACGGCGATGTCCCGGCTCCGCGCCAGGACTATGCGCCGAAGCCTGCGCATGACGACAGCGCGCGCCCCAACTCGCGCCCGCCAAAGCCCGAGTGGAAGGAAAAGCCCGCCTACACCCGCAGCGATGACGACCGGCCGCGTCCGGCTGCAAAGCCCTATGCGCCCAAGCCCTATGCTTCGGACCGCGCCCCGCGCCCCGCAGGTGAGGCCGCATCCGACGATGCCAGCCGCAAGCCACGCTGGTCGCCCGATCAGAAGACCTCGCCCCGTTCGACCGGGTTCAAAAGCCACGGTGGCAGCGCCGACCGTCCGGCCCGCGCTGAGGGATACAAAAGCCACAGCGCCGGGGGCACCAGCTACAAGCCGAAGTCCGAGGGCTACAAGCCAAGAAGCGAAGGCTATAAACCCGCTGGCGAAGGCTACAAGCCCCGGGCCGAAGGCTACAAACCGCGCGAAGATGGCGCACGTCCGGCAAGCAAACCCTATGCCCCGAAGCCCGACGGATTCAAACCGCGCGAAGATGGTGCCCGCCCGGCCAGCAAACCCTATGCCCCGCGCGGCGAAGCCTTCAAACCGCGTGAGGATGGCGAGCGTCCGGCCCGGAAGACCTATGCCCCCAAGGGCGACGAGGCGCGTCCCAATGTAAAGCGTGAGGGTGCGGCCAAACCCGGCGGGTTCAAAAGCTTTGGCGCTGGCGGGAAAAAGCCCTTTGACCGCGCCGGGGCGGCAGACCGCCCGGCAAAGCCCAAGGGCGACGCCAAGGACACCACCAAACGCTTCGTGCCGCCGAAAGGGCCAAAGCGCTAAGCAAGCACTATGCCTCTCGCCCTGCGTATGGGGCGGGAGGTTTACTGATGTGATTTATACCGGACGCCCGGTCAAAAGCTTCGGCAACTCGCCACTTAGCCCCGCCGCCTGCCGGATGAACCCGCGCCGCAGGCCGGGAAAGGCCCCAACCGCCCGCATCCCCAGATCGCGACCCATGCGCAGGATCGGGTTGCCGGTCGAAAACACCCGGTTGACTGTGTCCATCCCCAAAGCAAGCGCCGTGGCATCGAACCGCCGCCAGCGCTGGTATTCCTCCAGCGCCACTGTGCTGCCGATATCGTCACCCCGGCGATGCGCCAGAATAAGCACTTCGGCCAAGGCCGCCACGTCGCGCAGACCAAGGTTCAGCCCTTGCCCCGCAATTGGATGCACCCCATGCGCCGCATCGCCGACCAGCGCCAGCCGGGGGGCGGTGAACCTTTCGGCCAGCGACAGCGAAAGGGGATAGGTGAACCGCGTGCCCGCAAGCGCGATGTCCCCCAGACTGCCGCCGAACCGCGGGCGCAGCACGTCAAGATAGGCGTCATCCGGCAAGGCCTGAATCGCTTCGGCGGTCGCAGTCGCCTCGGTCCAGACGATGCTGGACAGATGTCCACCCTTCAGCGGCAGGATGGCCAGCGGGCCTGAGGGCAGAAACACCTGTTGTGCCACGCCCTGATGATTGCGGTCGTGCCGGATCGCCGTCACCAGCGCGGTCTGACCGTAACCCCAGCCGACCCGCCGGATACCCGCGCGTGTCGCGACCCCTGAGCCGCGCCCGTCGCAGCCGACCACAAGCCCGGCCCGCAGAATCCGGCCCGAAGCCAGCGTCACCGCCACCCCGGCAGGTCCAACCTCTTGCGCCACCACCGTCTCGCCCGACAAAAGCGTGATCCCCGGCGCGGCCCGCAGGGCATCAAGAAAGGCCGCATACAGGTGACGGTCTTCCAGCATCTGGCCCATCGGGCCTTCCTCGATCTCGGCATGGTCGAAATGCAGGAATGGGGACCCCGCGCGCTGGCTGTCGGCGGTCCTGATCTGCAGGATCGGCTGCGCCTTGTCGGCAACCGCCCCCCAGACGCCGATCGCGCCCAACAGTCGCACTGAGGCGATGGCCAGCGCATAGGCCCGCCCGTCAAACCCCGCTTCGGCCCGGGCCGGGGCAGGGCGGGCGTCAACCACCACCACCCGCAACCCGCCTTGCGCCAAGGCCAGCGCCAGCGCCGGGCCATTCAGCCCGCCACCGACGATCACGATATCCGCATCCTGTGTCATGCCCCCAGACATACCCTGTCGCGCCGGATTGTCCATGCGGCTCCAAGCCGCTACCCTGCCGCCAAACGGGGGAAAAGATGACCGCAACCTGGGCGAACCTGACAGCCGCCGACCTTGGCCGCGAAATTGACAAGGGCCGCATCCATCCGGTCGAGCTGGTCGAGTTCTTTCTGGACCGGATCGTAACCCATCCCCAAGGCCCCCGCATCTACGCACGCGCCACCCCCGCCCGTGCCCGAGGCGAAGCGATGGCCGCCGCCGGTCGCGCCAAGGCGGGTCTGCGTAAGGGGTTGCTGGACGGGGTGCCGATCAGCTGGAAGGACCTGTTCGACACAGCGGGTGTCGCAACCGAAGCTGGGTCGGCGCTGCTGAAAGGCCGCACGCCGGGCCGCGATGCCACCGTCCTGCAGACTGCAACGCTGGGCGGGCTGGTCTGCCTTGGCAAGACCCACATGTCCGAATTGGCCTTTTCCGGCCTTGGCCTGAACCCGGTCACCGCGACACCGCCGAACCTGAACGATGACCGTGCGGTGCCGGGGGGATCGTCCTCGGGCGCGGCGGCCTCGGTTGCGTTCGGTCTGGCCCCGGCGGCTATCGGGTCGGACACCGGCGGATCGGTGCGCATTCCGGCGGCCTGGAATGATCTTGTCGGATTGAAAACCTCGGCTGGCAGCCTGCCCCTGACCGGCACCGTCCCCCTGTGCGAGATGTTTGACACCGTCGGCCCGCTCGCCCATTCGGTCGAGGATTGCGCCCATCTGCTGGCCGCGCTGCAGGGCCAGCGCCCCGCCGATCTGACCGGCTCCGGTCTGACCGACAAGCGGCTGGCCGTGCTGGAGACCGTAGCGCAGGACGACCTGCGCGACCGGCCCGCCAAAGGCTTTGACGACGCGCTGGACCGGCTGGCGCGGCAAGGTGCGGTGATCACCCGGATCAAGGCCCCCGAAGTGGCCGAAGCGATGGGCCTGGCCGGTGTTCTGTTTACCGTCGAGGCCTATGCCATCTGGCGCGATGTGATTGAAAAAGCGCCGGAAAAGATGTTCCCGCGCATTCTGGACCGCTTTCGGTCCGGTGCGAATTTTGCTGCCGTCGATTATGTCGCCGGCTGGCGCAGGCTGCAGGATATTCGCAAGATCTGGGCCGGCCGGACGGCTGGTTTCGACGCGGTGCTGGTGCCCACGTCACCGATCCTGCCACCCGACGCGCAGCGGTTGATGACCGACGACGCCTATTATGTGACCGAAAACCTGCTGGCCCTGCGCAACACAAGGATCGGCAATCTGATGGGTCTGTGTGCGCTGACCCTGCCGACCTCGCAACCCTCCTGCGGGATCAGTCTGATGGCCCCTCCCGGCGACGAGGCCCGCCTTCTGCGGCTTGGGGCAGCGGCGGAACGGGCGCTGCGCTGAACCCAAAAGTTTTCGCCGAAAATTTTTTTGTCCCCGGTGGCGCGGCAAAAAGGCCACAAACGGCACCCCAACCCTCTAAGCCAGAAGGGTTTTTCTGGACCTGACGCAATTCACTGGCTATCCTTGGCTCAAATGGGGCGACTAGACCCCGGGTTGAGGCAGCAATGGCGTTTCCTGAGCGGTTTTCGAACCTGCCAGACTATGCGTTTCCGCGTTTGCGGAAGCTTCTGGACGCGCACGCCCCCGGGGCTGCCCCCATTGCCATGACCATCGGCGAGCCGCGCCATGCGATGCCGGATTTCGTCGGCCCGATCCTTGCCGCCAACCTGTCCGGTTTCGGCGTCTACCCCCCGAGCGACGGCACTCCCGAGCTTTTGGCCGCCATCTCTGGCTGGATTGCAAGGCGCTATGGGGTTGATATCGCTGAAGATCGCCTCATGGTCCTGAACGGCACGCGTGAAGGGCTGTTCAACGCCGTCATCGCCCT
>CAIXBE010000136.1 GCA_903917595.1 uncultured Rhodobacterales bacterium | reverse complement strand
TCAGGGGCAAGGCGTCCAAGCATTCCGGGGCCAAGCAAAATGCCCCCTACGATCTGCACCACGACGAGGGGTGCCCAGGACTTGCGGCCCAAAATCCGCCAGACCACCCAGGGCAGCGCGAAGATCACGATCAAT
Source organism: uncultured Rhodobacterales bacterium (assembly GCA_903917595.1). Taxonomy (GTDB): domain Bacteria; phylum Pseudomonadota; class Alphaproteobacteria; order Rhodobacterales; family Rhodobacteraceae; genus Tabrizicola; species Tabrizicola rara. Next base: position 10,291 of record CAIXBE010000136.1, on the reverse strand, counting down.
GCTATCAGAAGGATTTCATTGGGGGTCATCGGTGGTCCAGTCTTGCTTGTCGCAAAACGCGGGTTTCGGGGCGAATTGTCAAGTCTGGCCCGATCCCCCCGACGATCCGACCAGATCATCCGCGCGTTACGGTTCCGCAGCATATCGGCCAATGATCACGTCGAAAGGTTGCCGGCTTGGGCGAACAGTGGCCTGGATCAATATGCCGGTAAGTCCACGTCAACGCACCGGCGCGTCAAACGGCCGCAGAGGCGTTAGCGGGCGGCGTCAGGGTTGCAGGGCATAGTCGTCGATCATCGACATCACCCCGTCTTCGAACCTGACCCGTGGTTCCCAGCCCAACAGGTCGCGAGCGCGGGTGATGTCCGGCCAGCGCCGCTTCGGATCGTTCTGCGCCTCTTCCACGTCCAAAAGAAGGGACCGGCTGGAGGTCAGCCGCAGGATCAACTTTGCCGTATCGAGGATCGTGCGTTCGTCGGGATTTCCCAGGTTGACGGGCAAGACCCGCGCCTTGCCCGACGCTGCCAGCGACATCAGACCGCGCACAAGGTCGTCAACATGACAAAAACTGCGGGTCTGCGCGCCGCCGCCCTCCAGCCGCAGCGGAACGCCCGCCAGCGCGGCTTGGATGAATGCAGGCAACGCACGCCCGTCGTCCCGAGCCATGCCGGGACCATAGGTGTTGAAGATCCGTGCCACCCGAATATCCAGCCCTTTGGTCCGCGCCATGTCATACAACAGCACCTCGGCCGCCCGCTTGCCCTCGTCATAGCAGGCGCGCGGGCCATTCAGCACGACGTTGCCGGGGTAATCTTCGGTCTGCGGATGGACCAGCGGGTCGCCATACACCTCGGAGGTCGAGGCCTGCACGAACCTCGCCCCAGCGGCCAGCGCCAGCTGCGACAGGTTCCACACCCCAAGGACCGACGTGCGCCAGGTCTGCACTGGATCAGCCTGATAGGCGCGGGGCGAGGCCGGGCAGGCAAGATTGAAGACCACTTCGGCCGCAATCGGCAATCGCTCGACAGTCGCAATATCGGCAATCGTCAGTGAAACCCGCCCGATGTCACGCCCGGTGGACAGATCGTCCACCACAGCCACTTCTGCCCCAGCGTCGGTCAGCGCCTTTACAAGATGACGGCCGATGAAGCCTGCTCCACCGGCCACCACCACGCGCTTGCCATGCCACGCATCCAAACCAACACCTCATTCCAAGTCTGGAACCGGCCTTAGCAGAAATGCCTTTGGCAGGCGAACGCCTTTCGCCGGTCAGATGACCTTGATGTTGCCCTTGATCACGCCCGAATACGGGCAGATGAAATGATCGCGCTCGGCGATTTTTCGGCCACGGCCCGGCAGGCTGACCATCAGCTTGACCTTCAGGCCAAACCCGCCCTCCGGCCGGCCGCCGATGCCGACATGCGCGTTCACTGTTGCGTTGTCCGGCACGGAGCCCAGCTTTTTGCTGGTCGCGGCAAAGCGCATCGCGCCCAGATAGCAAGCGGCAGGGCTGGCCGAGGCCGTCGCAGGCGGCGCGGGCTGGATCGAGCTGTGCCCCGCGCCTTTTACGGTAAAGACCGGGCTGGACGACGGTCAAATCAGCGATCCGCATGGTATCTTGACGGTTCTGCGCGACCGGCTAAAGCCCGTGAAGGGTTAAGTCTCGGTTAACGCTCGAAACCAAGTCCTTGATTTCATTCGGCTCAAAATGCCGACCACTGTGGACAAGCTTAAAAACTGCGCCCGCGTTCGATCCGCAGAAACTGGACCAGCCGCCCCGCGCCCGCCTTGCCGCGCGGCCTTAGCCAGGTTTCACGCGGGGTGCGTGCCAGCCGCAGAAAGTGTTTCAGCCGCCCGCCCGTGGTCCGGCTTTGACGGTCCGCAAGATGTCGGCTCATGGCGTCCTCCCAAGGGTTCAATACAGCCATCATGCACCCGAATCACCCGGTCGCCTAACCCCAAGCCGGTCGAATTCGCGTCAAACCGCCGAGAAACCGTTGTCGACGAAAAGCTGCGCCCCGTTGACGAACTCGGCGTCGTCTGACGCCAGATACAGCGCCGCCCGCGCTACATCCTCGGGCTTGCCCATCCGCCCCTGCGCCGCTTTGATTGCTGCGTCCGACACATCGACCCCGTGCTTGATCAGCCCCTCAACCTCGCGCATGCCATGCGGGGTTTCGATGAATCCGGGGCAGACTGCGTTGCAGCGGATGCCCCGGTCGCGGAATTCCACTGCAATCGCGCGGGCGAACATGTGAACGGCCCCCTTGGTCGCGTCATACAGCACCTCGTTCGGGGTGGCATAGACGGCCGAGATCGACGAAGTGCAGACAATCGCCCCGCCGCCTTGCGCCAGCATTCCGGGCAGCACGGCGCGGGTCATCAGATACATCGATTTGACGTTGACGTCGAAGAGCATGTCCCAATCGTCCTCCTCCGTCTCGAGGAACGGTTTTATGACGATGGTGCCCGCGTGGTTGAACAGCACGTTCGCCACCCCCAGCGCCGCCGTGACCGATGCAACTGCCGCCTCGACATCAACCTTCGAGGAAACATCCGCCCGCGCGAAATGCGCCCGATGCCCCGCCGCCTGCAATTCGGTCACCACCGCCTCGCCAGCCGCCACATTCCGGTCGATCACCCCGACCGCGGCGCCCTCAGCCGCGAACAGCCGGGCCGAGGCCGCCCCCATCCCCGTCGCCCCGCCAGAAATGATCGCAATCTTGCCTTTCAGCCTGTCCATCACAGCCCCCTTAAACCGCATCGCGCCGAAGCGGCGTGGTCGAACAGTGCAGCCCGCCCCCGTTCTTGTGCATCGCCGCAAAGGGCTGGGTCATCACCGTCACCCCCGCCGCGCCCAACCGGTCCAGCGTCCGGTTCGAAGCCCCTTCGGCCATGATCACGCGGCCAGGCGCGATGGCCAGAGAGTTGACGATCCACGGATCATCGGCAGGGTCGATCTCGATCACCCGGATTCCCCGCGCCGACAACTCCTCAAGAAAGCTGAATGGCAGACCTTGCGGATCAAGCAACGCCAGATCGCGGTCGATCATGAGGAAGCTGACGTCCAGATGGATGTCATAGCCCGGCAGATCGACGATCAGAAGCTCGACCCCCTGCCGCGCCAGCACCTCGCGCACCTGCAGCGCGCCCTCGCGGTTCACCCGGACGCCGACGCCAATGGCGCAGGTCTTATCGTTCAGCCATGCGAAACTTCCACCCTCCATCACCCCGGATCCCGAGATCGTGCGCAAGATCGGCACCCCGATCCGGGCCAAGGTTCGCGTGACCGCCAGTTCTTCACCCCGCCGGATGCGCGCGCCCATGCGGCAGACGATGGCCCCGCCCTTGACCATGATGAACGGATCGCGAGTATAGCATTGCTTCAGCCTGATCCCCGCGTCGCCGTCCATGAAATGAACCTCAACCCCTTCGGCCTGCAGCTTGGCCACAAAAGCCGCATGCTGGGACTGCATCAGCGGAATGTCGGGAGGCGTGTCCGACTGAAAATACCAGCCGACCTTCGGGTCACCAAAACTGCCGATCTCGGGCAGGCGCTTTGTCGCATCCACCACCGACATCTCCGGCCCCGGTGTATGCATCAGGATCGACCGGATCCGCCCCACGTCATTGTCCACCCCCCAGACCGCGCCCCAGCTTGAAAGCAACTCGCCCTCATCCTCGAACGGAGGCTCGGCCCCGGCGGCAAAAGTCTTGACGGTCTGATTGTAGATCCAATGGTCGTTCGACATGGCGGTCCCCCTGTTGGGGACAGACTAGGGGGAGGCCTTCGGTCCCGCAACAGTCGCTTCGCATCAACGTCCGTGCTAGGCTGATCCCACATCAACGGAGCGGAACGGATGGCCTATGTCGATGTCTTCGTGACCCCGGTGCGCCTGCCGCGCGAGGCTGAGTATCTGGACTGGGTGGCTGCCAGCCAGAAAATGTGGATCGACCACGGCGCCCTGTCCTATCTGGAGGCCCGGGCCGAGGATGTGCAGATTGGCAAACTGACCTCTTTCCCGCGCGCCTTGCAGCTTGAACCGGACGAGATCACCTATGTCGCCTTCGCAACCTACCGCGACCGCGCGCACCGGGACGAGGTGAATGCCCGGATCATGGCTGATCCAAGGATGACTGCGCTGGCGCTGGAGGGCCCGGCGGACCTGAAGCGGATGATTTTCGGTGGCTTCACGTCGGTCACGCCGGACTAAGCCGCGCCACGGCCCATCGCGCGGCATCGGCTACCGCCGCATCGGGATCGCTCACCAGCCCGGAAGCGGTCGGCAACAACCACGGCATCCCGGAATTCCCGATGGCGTAAAGAACGTTCCTGACAAACCGGTCCCGCCCGATCCGCTTGACCGGAGAGCCCGCGAACCGCTCCCGGAACCCGGCATCATCCAGCACCGCCAGTTCCGCGAGTTCCGGCAACCCGACGCGCGGCTGATAGCCGATCTCGGTCGCCGCCACCGCGAACTTGTTCCACGGGCAGACCGCCAGACAATCGTCGCAGCCGTAGATCCGGTTGCCCATGAGAGCGCGCAATTCCACATCTACCGGGCCCTTGTGTTCGATGGTCAGGTAAGAAATGCAGCGCCGCGCATCCAACTGGTAGGGGGCGGGAAAAGCCTTTGTCGGACACACATCCAGACAGGCGGTGCAGGTCCCGCAATGGGACATCTCCGCCACGTCCGGCTCCAGTTCCAGCGTGGTGAAGACCGCCCCAAGAAACACCCAGGACCCCAGATCGCGACCCAGAAGGTTGGTATGTTTACCCTGCCAGCCCAACCCCGCCGCCTGCGCCAAGGGCTTTTCCATGACAGGGGCGGTATCGACGAATACCTTGATTTCGGCCCCCGAGGCATCGACCAACCACCGCCCTAACCGCTTCAGCCGCCGCTTGACCAGATCGTGGTAATCCTTGCCCTGCGCATAGACTGACACCACCCCCCGGTCACGCTTCAAAAGTCCCGCCATCGGGTCCACTTCCGGAGTGTACGCCTCGGCCAACATGATCACCGATCGCGCCTCGGGCCACAGCGCCGCCGCCGACCCGCGCCAGGCCTCGCGCTCGGCCATCCAGCCCATCTGCCCGTGCCGCCCCTCGGCAAGAAAGCTCCGCAATCGCGCCGCAGTTTCAGGCACGGCATCCGGACGGCAAATCCCTATTTTGGAGAAGCCCTCGCCAACCGCCTGCGCAAACAACCTGTCTTTCAGGCTTCCGGCAGTCATGCCTTTGCTCTTTTCACAAATACTCCGGGGGTAGTCCGTTGGTTTCGCCATCGGTTCGAGAAGCCGATGGACTGGGGGGGCTGGCCCCCCGCCCGGTCAGGATCAGAAATCCAGATCGGCATAATGCTGTGCGGGGGGAAAGCCCGAGATCTGGTCAGCGAGTAGCGGCCGGAAGCTGGGCCGCGACTTGATCTTGGCATACCAGTCCTTCAGAACCGCATGCCGGTTCCAATCAACATCGCTGATGTAATCCAGACAGCTAAGATGGGCCGCCGCCGTGAAATCGGCCAGGGTCATGGCGTCCCCGGCCAGCCAGCGCCGTTGGTCCAGAAGCCAGGCCATGTAGTCGAGGTGATACTTGATCCGGCTGGCGCCCATCTTGACGTTCTTCGAATCCGGATAGCCTTGCCCGGTGACCTTCTTGTTGACCCGCTCATACAGCAGCTTCGACGTGACCTCGTTGTGGAACTTGTCGTCAAACCAGGCGCAAATCCGGCGCACTTCATAGCGGCCATCGGCATCCTTTGGCATCAGCGGGGTTTGGGGGGCGATCTCTTCCAGATATTCGCAGATCGCCTGACTTTCGCTCATGATCCGCGATCCCATCTTCAGGATTGGCACTTTCCCAGCGGGATTCCGGCGCAGAAATTCGGGAGTCGGTTCCCAATAGCGTTCCTCGACCAGTTCCACCTCGATCTTCTTTTCGGCAAGCGTCAGGCGCACCTTGCGGCAGAAGGGCGAGAGCGGCACATGGTACAAACGGTTCATTGGTCAAGCATCTCCGGTCCTGCCCCTTCATTGCCGCGCGGGGCCCGATCTTTCAATCCCCGCGCGTCATTCGCTGTCGAAACAGGCGGATCTGCCGTCGGCTTTGATGGTCTCGGCCCCCGACAGGATCTGACCCGCCCGCTTGCGCACAAATGGCCCGGGCTCGCCAGCATTGTATTCCTTCGGGTTGGGCAGAACGGCGGCCAGCCGGGCTGCCTGCTTTGGCGTTAGGTCCACCGCATCGACGCCAAAATGATGCTGCGCCGCCGCCTGCACGCCAAAGACACCCTCGGCAAACTCGGCTGTGTTGAGATAGACCAGAAGCACCCGCCGCTTGGTCCAGACCAGTTCCACCGCCGGGGTAAGGACCGCCTCCATCGCCTTCCTGACATAACTGCGCCCGTGCCAGAGAAAGACGTTTTTCACCATCTGCTGGCTAAGCGTGCTGCGCCCCTTGCTGCCACCCTCTGCGATCTCTTCGCGGATGGCAGCGATATCAAAGCCCCAGTGATTGCAGAAATTCGCGTCCTCTGCCGCCACCGCCGCCCGGCCCATGACAGGGGCGATTTCGTCCCAGGAGACCCAGTCTTTCTCGATCCCGCCCAGCCGCCAGGCCTCGCCAATCTGGTAAAGGTTTATCGGCGGCGGGACGACTGCGAACAGCAGGATAAGAAATCCGTAAAGGCCCGCAACCGCTCCCAGTCCGCGCCCGGTCCAGCGCAGCGCTTTGCGAAAACGGGAGGGCAGGGCCTTCGGTTCGACTTTCGCCCCGACCTTCGGGGCGGCCTTGGCTTCGGCCTTCGACGCGGGCGTGCGCTTGCGTTCCGCCGAAGCGGGCCTTGCGACGATTTCTGAGGGTTTCTCGCTCATGGCCGTCCATAGACGCGGGCTTGCAGGTTCCGTCAAGCCCCGCTGGGTTGGTCGTCTTTCCTTGCTTCCTGAAAACCCGCTATCTATCGCGGCGGGGGTGACTTATCTTTTGTGCCTGCTCAGCCCGCGAAGGAATGGTGGTGACATGACCGACCCTGTGATCCGCATCCCATCCCTTGTCTTCGGGGCAGCTTCGGCTGCGGAACTGGCCCAGTTGATGCGCAACGGCGACCTTTCCGTGCGCGAGGTCACCCAGGCCGTTCTGGACCGCGCGCAAGGTGTCGCGGACCGGTTGAACCCGTTCAGTGCAATTCTTTCCGGCCCGGCACTGGCCGAGGCAGACCGGGCCGACGCTGCCCGGCGGACGTCGGGTGAAGCGCTGCCGCCGCTTTGGGGATTGCCCGTCGCCATCAAGGATCTCACGCCGATGACCGGGCAGTCCTGGACTTCCGGGTCCAAGGCCTTTCGCAACCGTGTCGCCGATCACGATGCGATCGTCGTCGAACGGCTGCGCGCTGCGGGCGCCATCATCGTGGCCCGCACCACCACACCCGAGTTCGCCTCTTCGGGTTTTGCCCGCAATGACCTGCAAGGCGTCACCCGCAATCCGCATGATCCATCCCGCACGCCAGGCGGATCTTCGGGCGGTGCCGGCGTCGCGGTTGCCACCGGCACCGTTCCCTTTGCCGAGGGGTCCGACATGGGCGGTTCCATCCGCATCCCGGCGGCGTGGTGCGGGGTGGTCGGGCTGAAGCCCTCGTTCGGGCGGGTGCCCTTTGCCTATCTCGCCAGCCGTTTTGATACGATTTCCCACCTTGGCCCGCTGGCCCGCTCGGTATCCGATGCCCGGCTGTTCCTTCGGCATGTCGCGGGTCACCACCCGGCAGATCCCTTCAGCCTTCCCGGCCTTTGGGCCGAGGATGGCCCCGCCCGCAGCCTGAAGGGCCTCCGCATCGCCGCCAGCGCCGATCTTGGCTATGTCGCGCTTGACCCGGTGGTGCGGCAGGGCTTTGCCGATGCTTTGGCACGGCTGGCTGCGGCCGGAGCGGTTGTGGAAGAGATCGACCTTGGCTGGACCCCCGCCGTCCATGAGGCCTGGGGGGTCCAGTGGAATGTGACCTTTGCCACCTGGTATGGCGAGCTTGCCGACCGCCAGCCCGACGATCTTACCGCCCCCATGCGGGAAATGATCGCGGCGGGCCGGAAGACCATGGCGGTTGATCTGATGGCGGTCGAAGGGGTGCGCAGCGCCATCTGGGCCGATCTGATGCAGCAGTTTGAAAGCTTCGACTGTCTGGTCACCCCCACGATGGCCATGCCACCGCCCCCGGCCACGGAAGATGACGCAGACCACTATCACCTACTGCCAGACGGCCGTCTTTTCACCACCGACCTGACCTGCCCGTTCAACCTGACCTCGCCCTGCCCGGCGATTTCGATTCCCTCGGGCAGCGCCAATGGCATGCCGCTAGGGTTGCAAATCATCACCCCACCGCACAGCGATGACCTTGCATTGGCCATCGCTGCTGCGGCTGAAGCGGTCTTTGCTGGCTGAAGCCTGTCACTCGGCCGGGACCTTCGCCACCTCGTCGCTTAGCGGATAGGCAAGACGCTCGAGCATTTCCTTCGGGCAGACCTGCAGAAAGTTCAGCCGCTCGGCGTCCCAGTTCGACAAGATGCGCTCGGCAATGCGGCTGCCGGTCTCGTCCAGATGGCGCTGGATCAGGCCTTTCAGTTGTAGCTCCCAATGCGGATGGCCCACGGCACAGGTCAGGATCGACTCGAGGTTCATGAAGTCCTCGGCCACGCCGTCGGGGTCGTAGACATAGGCCATGCCGCCGGTCATGCCTGCACCAAAGTTGGCACCGATCCGGCCAAGGATCACCGCGACGCCGCCGGTCATGTATTCGCAACCGTTCGACCCGCAGCCCTCCACGACCACGCTGGCACCCGAGTTCCGCACGGCGAATCTCTCTCCCGCCCGCCCGCTGGCGAACAGGAAACCATCCGTTGCGCCATACAGCACGGTATTGCCGATGATCGTGTTCTCTTCCGCCTTCAGCGGCGAAGACATCAGTGGCCTGACCGTGATCGTGCCACCCGACAGGCCCTTGCCGACATAGTCGTTGGCATCGCCCTGCACTTCCAGCTTGAGGCCCCGGACGCTGAACGCCCCCAGAGACTGCCCGCAAGACCCGGTCAGTTTGACCGTCAGATGATCGGGCTGCAACGCATTCCGCATCCCGAACTTCTTCACGATATGGCTTGATGCCCGCGTCCCGATGGTCCGCAGCGTGTTGCGCACCGCGTAGGACAGCTGCATCTTCTCGCCGTCCTCAAAGAACCGGTGGCCGTCGCGGATGATGTCTGCGTCCAAAGTGTCCGGCACGGCGTTGCGGGGCTTGGAGCGGTCATAGGTGATCGCCCGCGCCCCATCGACTGTGATCAGCAGCGGGTTCAGGTCAAGATCATCAAGGTTCGCCGCCCCGCGCGACACCTGCGTCAGAAGGTCGGCCCGCCCGATGATTTCATCCATCGACCTTGCACCGATCGAGGCCAGAATCTCCCGCACTTCCTGCGCGTAAAAGGTGATCAGGTTGACCACCTTGTCGGCGCTGCCGGTGAACTTGGCCCGCAACGCCTCGTTCTGGGTGCAGACGCCGACCGGGCAGGTGTTCGACTGGCACTGACGCACCATGATGCAGCCCATGGCGATCAGGGCGGCGGTGCCGATGCCGTATTCCTCGGCCCCCAGCATCGCGGCCATGACGATATCGCGGCCGGTGCGCAGGCCGCCGTCCGTGCGCAAGGTCACCCGTTCGCGCAGGTTGTTCATCGACAGGACCTGATGCGCCTCGGTCAGGCCCATTTCCCACGGCAGGCCAGCATACTTGATGCTGGTGCCGGGGCTGGCCCCGGTGCCGCCGTTGTGGCCGCTGATAAGGATCACATCGGCCTTGGCCTTCGCCACCCCCGCCGCAATCGTGCCCACACCACTGGAGGACACCAGCTTGACCGTCACCTTGGCGCGCGGGTTGATCTGCTTAAGGTCATAGATCAGCTGCGCGAGGTCCTCGATCGAATAGATGTCATGGTGCGGCGGCGGGCTGATCAGCGTCACCCCCGGGGTCGAATGCCGCAGCCGAGCGATCAGCGCCGTGACCTTCATCCCCGGCAGCTGGCCACCCTCGCCGGGCTTTGCGCCCTGCGCGACCTTGATCTCAAGCTCTTCGCAGGCGTTCAGATACTCCGCCGTCACGCCGAACCGGCCCGACGCGACCTGCTTGATCTTGGCGGACGGGTTGTCCCCATTTGGCTCCGGCACGAAATGCGCCGGGTCCTCGCCACCCTCACCACTGTCCGACTTCGCCCCGATCCGGTTCATCGCCACGTTCAGCGTCTTGTGCGCCTCAGGGCT
>CAIXBE010000135.1 GCA_903917595.1 uncultured Rhodobacterales bacterium | reverse complement strand
GGTCGCGTCTACCGGATGGACATGGACCAGACCCACACGCCGATGTTCCATCAGGTCGAGGGGCTGGCGATTGACCGGGCGATTTCGATGGCGAACCTGAAATGGACACTGGAGGAGTTTTGCCGCGCGTTCTTTGAGGTCGACAAGGTGGAACTGCGGTTCCGCGCCTCGCATTTCCCGTTCACCGAGCCATCGGCCGAGGTCGACATCCGCTATTCCAACGTCGGCGGTCAGTTGAAGATCGGCGAGGGCGACAAGTGGATGGAGATCCTCGGCTCGGGCATGGTGCATCCCAAGGTGCTGAAGGCTGCCGGAGTTGATCCGGAGCAATGGCAGGGCTTTGCCTTCGGCATGGGGATCGACCGGATCGCGATGCTGAAATACGGCATCCCCGACCTGCGCGCCTTCTTCGAGGCCGACTTGCGCTGGTTGCGCCACTATGGGTTCAGCGCGCTGGACGTGCCGGATCTGGCGGGCGGTCTGTCGGCATAAGGGCGCGGCGATGTCGGAGCAGGACGAAGACCTCGCCGCCCGCCAGCATACCGCCGCGCATGATCCGGCGTTTCCGGAGAGGCGTGAGGTGGCCTATGGTCAGATCGTTGCGGCGCTGGGTGCGGCTTTGGCACCGGCTGGCTATGCGCTGAAGGGTTCGACCTGGACCAAACCTTCGCCACGGGGAAAGTCGGCGGTGCATCTGCAACGCAGCCGCTATGGCTGGGATGTGAAAATCGTTCTGCGCTTCGTCACCCCCGAAGGTGACCCACCCGATCATCCCGATTGGGACGGGGAAGCCGAAATGACCATGGTCCGCTTTGGTGGTGGCGCGGGTGAGGACCCGGGCCGGCTGGCCTTTCTGGACGTGCTGGACCACCCGGCCCATCTGACCCGCAGCATCGACATTTTGGTGAACGAGGCGCTACCCTGGCTAGAGGCCCTGCATCAGGCGGATGGCTGACCGTCCCGCCCAGCGCCCGGTTGCCCAGCACGCGGTCAGAAGATAGCCGCCGGTCGGAGCCTCCCAGTCCAGCATTTCGCCACAGACAAAAACGCGCGGCAAGGCGCAGAGTTCGAGGGTTTCGGTGACCGACGCCCAGTCCACACCGCCGGCGACCGAGATCGCCTCGTCCAGCGGGCGGGGGCCTTGCAGAGGAATGGTCAGGTGCTTGAGGTGGTCAAAGGGGGTGTGACGGGCGAATTCCATCACCAGCGCGATCTGCGCCTTGTCGAGGCCAAGCTTGCGCAGCCGGTTCGCCGCAGTTTCTCCGGGTTTCATCCGGGCAAGACGGGTCGCAATTTCTTCCGCCGACAGGTCGGGCAGAAGATCAAGCGCCAGCGCCGCACCTTCGCGCAACTCGCGGCTGACGCCGTAAATGCCGCCGCCCTCAAGACCCCGATGCGAGATCACGAACTCCCCCCGTTCGCGGCGGCTGCCGACGATCAGGGTCGCGCCTTTGACGGGCTGGCCGAATAAGGGGGGCATTTTCGGGGACCAATCCACGCGAAACCCGATGTTTGCAGGCTTCCAGAGGGCGATCCTGACGCCCCTTTCGGCAAGCCACGGAACCCAGGCGGCATCCGACCCCAACCGCTGCCAACTTGCCCCGCCAAGGGCCAGCACCGTGACCGACGGCGTCAGGACCTGAAGCCCGGTGGGTGTTTCAAAGCGGAACCCGCCACCCTCAAACCCCATCCAGCGCCAGCGGCTGCGAAACTCCACGCCTTGACCCGCAAGCCTCTCCGCCCAGGCGCGCAGCAATGGCGAGGCTTTCATCGCCACCGGAAAGACCCGGCCGGACGAACCGGTGAAGACCTCTTGCCCCAAGGCGCGGCACCAGTCCTGCACCTCAGCCGGGCCAAAGGCCGACAGCATCGGGCGTAGCGGCTTTGCGTCATAGTGCGACAGGAAAGCGTCGAGCGGTTCGTGCTTGGTCACGTTCAGCCCGGACTTTCCGGCCATCAGGAATTTGCGGCCGATGGTCGGCATGGCCTCGCAGATGACGACCTTGACCCCGGCTTTCGCCATTTCTTCGGCTGCCATCAGCCCGGCAGGTCCCGCCCCGATGACAAGTGCGAAGAACTTTGGCGCAAAGGTCATGCGGCGGGGGTCCGCAGTTCGACCACCCGGCGCGGATAGGGCATTTCGATCCCAGCTTCTTTCAACGCGTTCCAGACCGCGAACAGGACCGGAGAGCCGTATTTGTTTCTGCCGTCATCAATGCCCGCGACCCAGTATTCGACGGCGAAGTCGACGCTCGATTCGCCAAAGCCGCGCAGTTCGCAGTCGGGGCCATCGGGTTCGGTCAGCACAAAAGGCAAGGCCGCGACGGCGGCTTCGACAATGGCGGGAACGGTGTTGATGTCGGTCTCGTAGGCGACGGAAAACACCGCCTCCAGCCGGTTGGCGCTGCCCTGATCCGAATAGTTTACCATCCGGGTGGTGATGAAATGTTCGTTCGGAACCACGATCCACTTGCCGTCGAACGTCTCAAGCACGCAGGCGCGGGCGGTCATCTTGACGATGGTGCCCTTTTCGCCGCCGTCCAGTTCGACATAGTCGCCGACGGTGGTTTGGCCTTCCAGCAAAAGGATGATCCCGGAGACGAAGTTTGCGGCGATCTGTTGCAGGCCAAGGCCGATGCCGACGCCCAGCGCGCCCCCAAGGACGGCGACGGCGGTCAGGTCGATGCCCATGATCGACATGAGGAGCAGGAAGGCCGCGCCGAAGATGGCGACTTCGCTGGCTTTGATCGCCAGTTCCCGGGTTGCGGGGCGCAGGTCGGGTTGCGCCTTGAGATACCCGGTGGATTGCCGGTTCGACCAGCCGCCCAACCAGAACAACAGCGACCCCGCAATGGCCCCCCGGATCAGGGTCAGGACGCTGAACCGGATGTTGCCAAGGTTGATCTCGGCCGCTTCAAGCTGACGGGTGGCGTCATCCAGGAGACCCAGTGCATACAGCCCCGCAACGGGCAAAAGCACATAGCGTCCCATCAGTTTCAGGAACCCGTCCGGCAGGACCTTGCGCACCAGTTCCAGTGCGGCAAGGGCCAGGAAGACGCGTTTGCCAAAGGCGATGACCTCGCCCGAGCCGAAAAGCTGCCGGGTCGCAGTTTCGCCGACGGCGGTCAGGGCGAAGGCCAGAACCGGCAAGGCAAGTGGCAGGAATTGCAGCGCAAAGCGGCGGAGGCGGGCCAGTTGGCTGGTGGCGGTCTCGGGCGGTGTCAGAAAGCGGGTCACGACGGGCAGGAAGCGCCGGGTCAGCATCCGCGCGGCGATGTAGGACAGGATCAAAAGCGCGAATTGCGACAGGGCGGCGGGCGAGGAGAGCCAGCCCAGCGCGATGTCAAAGGCATCGTTCACCCAGCCCAAAAGTTTGTCCACGGTCTAGCCCTTTGCCCGGTGCGCGATGCGCCCGATGGTGTTCAGAAGGATCTGCGCGGCAAGGATCGTGGTGGTGCCGGAGTGGTCATAGTCGGGGGCAACCTCGACCAGGTCGATGCCGATGATGTTGCCCTGCTTGGTCAGGCCATCGATCAGCTCCAGCACCTCGTAATACAGGAACCCGCCATGCGACGGCGTGCCGGTGCCGGGCGCGATGGAAGGGTCGAAGCCGTCGATATCCAGCGTCAGGTAGTAATCGACGCCCTTGGGGATGCGGGCGAGTGTCGCTTCGATCCCCAGTTTGCGGATCTGGCGGACGGACAGGATATCGTCGCCCATCGCGCGGGCGGCGTCATAGCCGTCCTTGGCGGTGGAACTGACGTTGCGGATGCCTAGGGCGGTGATGCCCTTGACATGGTCCTGTTCCGCCGCGCGGCGCATCGGGTTGCCGTGGCCGTGGCGAACCCCGTGGCGGACATCGACGAAATCCAGATGCGCGTCGATCTGGACGATGTGCAGCGGGCGACCCGCAAAAGCGCGGATGCAGGGGATGTTGATGGAATGATCGCCGCCCAGCACCACCGGGATCGCGCCAGAAGCAAGGATGGCGCGTACGCCGGTTTCTATATTGGCATGGCTGGACTCAGTATCGGTGTGGACGATGTCGGCATCGCCGATGTCCACGATGCGGACGCCTTCCAGATAGGTCACGTCATCCTCAAAGTCATAGGCCCCGGCATGGCCGAAGGAAAACAGGGTCGAGGCTTCGCGGATACCCCTTGGCCCGAACCGCGCTCCGGCGCGGAACTGGGTGCCAAAGTCGAACGGCGCACCCATGACGGCGAAATCGGCGTCGATCCTGGACCAGTCTGGTTCATAGGGGTTCTTGCCGAAGGTCGCGATGCCGACGAAGGGCAGGTTCAGCCGCCCGCTGTCATATCCGTGGCTCATGGTGTTTCCCCCTTGGTCATTCGCTTTAACGCGGCAACATGTGAATGATCGGCGTTCAGCGCATCGGCAGCAAGGGCCTTGGCGGCTGGCAAAAGCGTTTCGGCGGCCTCGATCCGGTCGATCAGTCCCCAGGCCAACGCTTCATCAGTGCCGATGCGCTGGCCCGCAAGCAGGATCATCCGGGCGCGAGCCGGGCCGATCAGCGCGGTCAGGCGGGCGGGGTCAGGGGGTTGCGGCAGATAGCCAAGCCGCATCACCGGGTAGAAGAACTGTGCGCCCGGAACCGCGAGACGGATGTCGCAGGCCAGCGCCACCCCCATTGCGCCCCCGGCAAGCGTGCCATTCAGGGCGGCAATGGTCAGGCCCGGAAAGGCGGCAATGGCGTCCGAGGCAATGGCCCATGCGGGCGAAGCGCCAAGCCCGGCCTTCATCTCGTCCAGATCGGCCCCGGCGGAAAAGACGCGGCCTTCGCCGATCAGGATCAGTGCCTTGGCCCCGGTTTCGGCTGCAGCGGCCACGGCCAGCCCAATGTCCTGCAACATGGCGGCTGTAAGTGCATTGGCTTTGCCGGCGCGTGCCAGCCAGAGGATGCAAAGATCCCCGTCACGTTCCACCCGGATCATGTGCCCTCCCGACCGATACCAACCCCTGCACCGCAGAATCCCTTGACGCGTCTGCCGGTCATAGAAAGGATGCGGCGGTGATTTCAACCGGAAAGGTTTGACCCATGTCCCGCATGCTGACGTGCACCACCGCAATCGCACTTGCCGTTTTCGCTACCGGCGCCTGCGCTGACGTGACCCCTGAAGAAGTCTGGGAAAGCTGGCAAGCGATGTCCACCGCCGTCGGGCAAGAGCTGACAGT
>CAIXBE010000134.1 GCA_903917595.1 uncultured Rhodobacterales bacterium | reverse complement strand
GATGGCGGTGGCGTCGTCGAAGGTGCCGCAAGCATCGGCAAGTCGCAGCCGTCGGTGTCGCGCACGCTGGCGCTGCTGGAGGCCAGGATCGGCGAGCCCTTGTTTGACCGGACGCGGCGCCCGCTGAAACCCTCGGAACTCTGCGAAACCCTGGCGGCGCAGGGCCGCCGGGTGCTGGAGGCACAGCGCGCGGCAACCGAAGCGCTGGATCGGCACCGTAGCGGCAAGGCAGGGGTTCTGCGCGTTGGCGGCTCGCCGTTCTTCATGGATGGGGTCGTCGCTCCACGCATTGCCGAGTTCCAGATGCAGCACCCCGACGTGCGGATCGAACAGCGCTATGGTTATGCGCCCGAGCTTTTGCCGCTTTTGGTAGACGGTGCGCTGGACGCGGCGATCATGCCCATCCACCGCACCTCTGCCCCGCCCGGCCTGCGGCTTGCCCGTCTTCTGCCCGGTCGCAATGTCATCGCCTGCCGTCAGGGCCACCCCCTCTTGCGCAAGCGCAGTCTCGCACTGCCCGATATCGGCACCTATTCCTGGGTCGCACCCCCAGCCGGTAGCCCGCTTTACAATGACCTGAAATCCGTGGTGGCCGCCATTGGGCTGACCGACCTGCGCATCGCCTTTTCCGGCGGGTCGCTGAATGCCGTCCTGTCGATGATCGCGGCCTCTGACGCCCTGACCGTTCTGCCCTATTCGGTCGTCTTTTCGCTGCGTCGCGCCTTTTCCATCGAGGCGCTGAACATCCGCATCGAACACCCCGAGCGCGACCTCTGCATTGTCTTGCGCGACGATACGACCTCGCAGGTCCTGCGCAAGTTCGAGCGCTTCACCAAGGCCGCCTTCGTGGCCCTTGAACACACAATCCTGCACGCAGATCGTAAGGCGCTATGGCAGGGTGGCGACTGAGGCGGTCAGCGCCGCGCCACGGGTCCTGTCCAAACCAGCTTTCGGAAAAGAGCCCATTGGGTCAAACCTGTAGACTGTCCTTTGCGAGGCTTTGCATCGGCAACCGCCGCCCCGAGGCCGATAACCACCGCATCCCGCCGTTCCGACATCTGACCGTTTCCAGCAAAAGAGCGTTGCCCGGAGCTAGCTCCGGGCAACGTCTCTCGCTCAAGAGTTCAGTATCCGCCCTTGCCAGCCGGCTTGACCACCAAAAGGGTGATCAGCCAGTAGACCACTCCGGCCACCACGGCTGTCGGCAAGGAAGCCGTCAGATAATCATAGGGGCTGTTGGAGGCATAGCTGACCGGGTTCAGCAGGTAGAGGTAGGTGAAGAACCCCGCGACCATGGCAAGAATGGCCGCCGGGTTGAACCCGCCCCAGTAGTGATAGTCGGTACCTGGGCCGCCCACGAACACCGCGCGGATGTTGATCTTCTGACGCCGCAGGATCAGATAATCCACGATCTGGATTGCGCAGATCGGCGCAAAGAAGACGCCGATGAAGGCCAGGAATGTGCCGAAGTTCGCGAAGAACAGGTCGGGCACAACCAGACTGACGAAAGCCACCGGGACCAGCGCAAACAGCATCAACGTATTCCAGCGCGACGTTGCCAGCGCAGGCACCTGTCGCAAGCCGACGGCGGTGGCATAGACCCCGGCCAGCGTGGTGCCGAGGTTGGCGGCGATCACGAAGATCAGCGCAATGACACCATAGGTCGAGCCGCCCAGCGTGATCAGCCAGGCCGAGGGGTCCGAAACTTGCAGCGCAAGGATCGCCGCAAGCCCCACGATACTGAGGATCGGCACCGGAAGGCCCATGCCCAGCATTGACGGCAGGGCGGCCGTATGGGCGTTCGGGGCTTTGCGGACCATCGCCCCGATATAGGGCCACCAGCTAAGCAGACTGACGATGCCGATCTCGATCCCGGTCACATAGTCCCACCGCAGGCTGCCCGAGGCATAGGCGGGCGTGGCCGCAGCGATGGCCTCGGACTGGTTTGCCAGAAGCACCCAGACCATCCAGAGGCCGACGCCCACGATAACGAAGAACAAAAGCTGCGAAACGCGCTCAAGTCCGTTGCCGCCGCGCATCAGGATGGCAAAGACCAGCACGCAAGCCAGAACCGTCACGACCCGCACGATCATGTCAACGCTGGCAGGGTCGACCGCGCCGATGGCCACCAAAAGTTGCCCAACGGACTTGCCGAAGAAAATCATCAACAGGCAGTTCCAGCCGATGATCGAGGCGTATTGCAGAAACACCGTGATGATCCATCCGCGGTCACCAAACTGGGGTCGTGCGGCGGCAATACTGTCGATGCCGTATCGGGTGGCGGTGGGGACCACCGCAAGGGTGACCATCAGCATCCCGATCATGGCCCCCGCTGTCATGGCGGCCATGCCCATCTTCAGGTTCAGGTAATAGCCCACATATTCGCCGATGATGTAGCACCAGGTGGCGGCGGCGGTGACCAGAAGCACCGCAAACAACTGCCACTGGTTCCAGTCACGCTCGGCCGGGGTCAGTGGCCAGCCGGTTTCGTCGGAGGAGTCTGGCGCGCTCATGACCACCCCCACATCAAGAGAAGGGCCGGACCGACAACGCCCAGCACCACAAGCCAGACCCAGTCAATTCCGCCAAAGCCTGCGCCCTGGTTTTCGGGTTTCTCCAGAACGGCGATGCGCCTTTCAAGCTCCGGATGAAGCGTTTCTTGTGCCATGTCAGTCCCTCCTGTCGTGGTTTCGGTTTGTTGCACCCGGATCGCGTGCACCCCGGGCGCGGGTGCGTTCGGTCAGCCTTTCAATCGTTCCCCTTTGGGGTCGTACGAGGGGCGAAGCTGGGCAGCTATCGGGTAGCGCTTCCATGCGATCTCGACTTCCCACTTGCCGGAGGCGAGCCAGCCATCGGTGACGCCTTCGGGATGCGAGACATAGCCCATGCCAAGCGAGGCGCCGATGCGGTGGCCGTAAGCCCCGGAGGTGACCGATCCGACGATCTGTCCGTCCCGCAGGATAGGTTCGTTGTGGTAAAGATGCGGCGGGATGCCGTCGACCTCCAGCTTCACTTGCACCATTCGGCGAACGAGCGGCCCTTGTGCCTTCTGGCGCAGAAGCGCCTCGCGCCCGAAAAAGCCACCGGGCTTGTCCATCGCCACGGCAAAGCCGAGACCGGCCTGAAAGGGGGTATCCTCCTCGCCAATATCATGGCCCCAGTGGCGATAGCCCTTCTCCATGCGCAGGGAGTTGATGGCGAAGTAGCCGCCCATCCGCAGGCCGAAGGCCGAACCCGCCTCGACAAGCCGGTCGAAGATATGGGTGGCAAACTCGGCCGGCATGTAGATCTCATAGCCCTGCTCGCCCACGTAGGTCAGGCGGCTGGCGCGCACCCGGGCATAGCCCAGATCGATCTCCTGACTTGTGCCGAAGGGAAAGGCCGCGTCCGACAGGTCGGCGGGCGAGAGGGTAGCCAGAAGCGCCCGTGCCTTCGGCCCCATCAGCGCCAGCATCGGCAGGCCCGAGGTGACATCCTGCACAAAGCAATGCGCCTCCGAAGGGATGTGGCGCACAAGCCAGGCCAGATCGCGACGCTGCGAGACGGCGATGGTGACGACCAGGAAGGCGGTCTCCGACAGGCGGGTGACGGTGACATCGGCCTCGATCCCGCCCGCCTCGTTCAGCCATTGGGTGTAGACGACGCGACCCACTGCCACGTCGATCTGGTTGGCGCAGACCCGGTTCAGAAAGCTGACCGCATCGCGACCCTCGACCCGGTATTTCACAAAGCAGGAATGGTCGAACAGCGTGACATTCGCGGCGGTGTTGCGGCATTCGGCACCGCAGGCATCGAACCAGCTTTGCCGCCCGTAGGAATAGCCGATTTCGGGCGTGGTGCCTGGTGCCCCGAAGAAGCCCGGTCGTTCCCATCCCGCCGCTTCGGTCATGCAGGCGCCCAGTGCTTTCAGCCGGTCGTGGAACGGGCTGCGGCGGATGTCGCGGGCGGTGGCGAACTGCCGGTAGGGCCAGTGCATGTCGAATAGAAGGCCCAGCGTTTCGGTCGTGCGTTCCTCCAGATAGGCTTTGTTGCCTTGAAAGGACTGCATGCGGCGCACGTCAACGTCCATCAATTCCATCGGCGGGCGGCGGTCACGGATCCAGTCGGCAAGCGCCCTGCCTACTCCGCCCGAGGAAAGGATGCCGATCGAGTTGAAGCCGGTGGCGCAAAAGAGGCCCGGCACCTCGGGCGTCTCCCCAAGCAGATAGCGGTCGTCGGGGGTAAAGCTTTCGGGGCCATTGAAAAACAGCTGGATGCCGGTGCGTTCCAGCACCGGGACGCGCCGGGTCGCGGCTTCCAGCAGCGGCGCGATGTGGTCAAGGTCTTCGGGAAGCGTGCCAAAGGCAAAGTCGTCGGGGATGCCTTTCTGGCCCCAGGGCTTGGCATTCGGCTCGAAAAAGCCGACCAGCAGCTTGCCCGCGTCTTCCTTGTAGTAGGTCCACTCGTCGCCGAGGAACAGCACCGGCAGATCGCGCGGCAGGCCCTCGACCGGTTCGGTGACAATGTAGAAATGCTCAGCCGCATGCAGCGGCAAGGTGACGCCGATCTTCGCCGCCAGATCGCGCGACCACATGCCGCCGCAGATTACGACGGTCTTGGCCCGGATCGGCCCCTTGTCGGTCATCACCCCGGCGGCCTTGCCATTCTCGACCAGAATCTGCGTGACGCCGGTGTGTTCCAGAATGCGGGCACCCCGCATCCGCGCACCCTTGGCATAGGCCTGCGTCACGTCGGCGGGGTTCACCTGACCGTCCTGTGGAAACCAGAAGCCGCCGACAAGGCCTTCAGTGCTGATCGGCGACCAGCGTTCCTTGATCTCGCCCACGCTGACCGGTTCCACCGGCAGGCCGAAGTTGCGCCCCATCGAGGCCCCGCGCGCCAGTTCCTCGTACCGCGCGGGAGTATTGGCGACTCGCAGCGACCCGCGCCGTTTGAAGCCCGTGGCCTGACCGGTTTCGGCCTCCAGCGTGCCGAAAAGCTCGCCCGTGTACTTGGCAAGTTCGGTCATGCGGCGCGTCGCCCGCAGTTGCGTGACCAGCCCCGCCGCGTGCCATGTCGTGCCCGAGGTAAGTTGCTGGCGCTCGCACAGCACCACATCGGTGATGCCGATTTTCGTCAGGTGATAGGCGACCGAGCATCCCGCGATGCCGCCACCGATGACTACCACTTCTGCCTGGCTTGGAAACTCGGTCATCATCCTGATCGCGCCTCACCGCGTGCCGGGATAGCTTTCCTCTTTCGCATAGGGAAACCACCAGAAATCCTGCCGCTCGGCCTTGGGGTCGATCATCACGAACTTGGTGTTCTGAAACTGGCTCAACCCCTCGGGTCCCAGTTGCCGACCGTTACCGGACAGCTTGCGCCCGCCGAAGGGCAGCGCATCGTTGTCCAGAAGCGGCGCGTTGATCCAAAGAATGCCCGACTGGATCTCGCGCACGGCGCGAAAGGTCTCGTCCGTGTCGCAAGTGTAAAGGTTCGCGCCAAGGCCGTAGTCCGAGCGGTTGGCAAGCTCGATCGCCTCGTCAAAGCTGTGGACGCGGCAGATCGGGGCGACGGGTCCGAAGGATTCGTTCTGCAAGATGTCCATGTCGGGGGTCACGTCGGTCAGCACCGTGGGTTCGACGAACCAGCCGGTATTGAGGTTCGCCGGGCGTCCACCACCGGTCGCGACCTTCGCCCCCTGCTTGCGGGCATTCGACATCAGAGCCTCGAACCGGTCGCGCTGACGCAAGGTAGCCATCGGCCCCATGTCGACCTCATGCAAGCCATTGCCGATGCGCAGCTTCTTCGCCTCTGCCACCAGCAGGGCCACAAACTCATCGTGAACCTTGTCATGCACATAGAACCGCTCGGCCGAGGTGCAGACCTGTCCGCAGTTGAGGTAGGCTGCAAAGGCCGCCCCCCGTGCCGCGATATCAAGCGGGGCCGAGGGCATGACGATGAAAGGATCATTTCCCGACGCCTCGATCAGGCAGGGCTTGAAGGTCTCGGCACAGGTCCGCGCCACGGCCTGACCCACGGCGACCGATCCGGTATAGGCCACGCCATGTGTCTTGCGGCTGGCGACAAGACGCTGCGCGACGCGTGGTCCGCCCGTCAGGCATTGCATCAGGCCCTCGGGCAGACCTTTGAAGACCTCCATGAACTTCAGCGTGGTGATGCTGGTCTGCTCGTGCGGCTTGACGATGACCGCATTCCCCGCCGCCAGCGCGGCGGCGGCTTCCCAGCACATAAGGACGAGGGGATAGTTGAAGGGCAGGATGATAACGACGGTGCCAAGCGGCTCCTTGATGGCAAAGTGGAACTGGCCCGGGACAGTCGCGCCGGCAATGCGGCCCGCCTCATGGCGGGCAATCTCGGCGTAATAGTCCATCGCGGTCGCACACCACGACACCTCGTCGAGCGACTCCTTGAAGGGCTTGCCCTCTTCGCGCGTCAGGTATTCGGCATAGAGCGCCTTGTCGCGGCGCATCACGGCGGCGATCTCGTGCATCACCACGGCCCGGCTGCGCATGTCGATGGCATTCCAGGCGCGGCCAGCGGCAAGGGCGATATCGGTTGTCGCATCCACCTCGGCATCGGTCGCATCCGCGATCTGGCCGATGCGCTGTTCTGTGGCGGGTTCGATTACGTCCAGATGGTCCGCAGTCTGGCTGGTCTGGTAGGTCCCGCCGATGAAAAGCTTGCCTGACAGCGCGGCAAAGGTTTCTATGGTGCTCATTGGGCTCTCCGGGTGTTCGAATTTATGCGAAAGTTGCCATGAAAAATTTTACATGGCAAATGATTTGTCGTCAGATGGCCGACAAGGCGAGGGCGATTGACGCGACTTTGCAGTGCGCGCATATCGCTTAATGGTCAGCAAGGCAGAGAGCGACGGTCAATGAACCAGCACGAATCCACACCGGTGCGAACCAAGGCCGCCGCCCGGTCCCGCAAGGAGGCATCCGAGCTTGACATCGGGGCGCGGTTACGCGCGGTTCGGGAACGGGCGGGCTTGAGCCAGCGAGATCTGGCGAAGAAGGCGGGCGTCACAAACTCCACTATCTCTCTGATCGAGCAGGAGGCTCACGCGCCCTCGCTCGCGTCTTTGCACCGCATCCTCTCGGCGGTGCCCATCTCGATTGCCGACTTTTTCGCCCTGCCGACATCGCAGCAGAACGTGCTGTTCTACGACAGCGACGATCTTGCCGTGCTGACCCGCGGCGAGGCTGATCTGCGGCTACTGGCGGCCGAACGGCGGGACAAGACGCTGCAAATGTTCATTGAACGCTACCAGCCGGGTGCGGGCACCGGGGACGAACCGATCTCGCACGAGGGAGAGACAGCGGCGGTGATCCTGCGGGGGACGGTTGAGGTCACGGTGGGCGAAGTTACCCGCGTACTGCGGCGGGGCGGCGGCTATCAACTGATCGGCCGCCAGCCCTACACGCTGCGCAACATCGGCAAGACGGTGGCCGTCGTCGCCTGCGCATGCACCCCGCCAATGTTCTGACCCGTCGACGATCACATGTGATCTTTCGGAAACAGGTCAGTCCGGCACTTGGCAAAGACCCGCGTCTCGCCCTCAAAGCCTCGATGGTCGACTTCACTATCAAATGCACCGCTGTCGCGGAGCATACACATTCACCGTCTTCAATTCATACCAGCCCGTTCAGCGTGGACTCCTTATCCAGGAGAAGAAGACCAAGGTGTCGCGGATCTCATTGCGCAAAGTGACGTCGAAGGTCAGTTTTCGACCGAACGACCATTCCATTGTTGATTTTCACCCAGAACTGAGCCGGGTTTTTCACCGAGAAGTGAGCCACCTCTGATTATGGATTTCGGTTCATGCCGGGGTCAAGCTGTGTGTTGTCTCCTTCTTTTTCTT
>CAIXBE010000133.1 GCA_903917595.1 uncultured Rhodobacterales bacterium | reverse complement strand
CCCTTGAGGAACCGGTCAAACCGATAGGCCGTGGCGGTCTTGTGCGGCTCATCCCTGGCCAGAAGATGCGCAAAGCACCAGCCGCTGGCAGGCGTTGCCTTGAACCCGCCGTAACACCAGCCGCCGTTGAAATAGAGCCCCTCGACATGGGTCTTGTCGATGATGGGCGACCCGTCCATCGACATGTCCATGATCCCGCCCCAGGTCCGCAGCAGCCGCACCCGGCCAATCGCGGGCATGAGCGCCATGCCCCCCTCGGCCACATCCTCGATCACCGGCAGGTTGCCGCGTTGAGCGTAGGAGTTGTAGCCGTCGATGTCGCCGCCAAAGACCAACCCGCCCTTGTCGGACTGGCTGACATAGAAATGCCCTGCTCCAAAGGTCATCACCCCGTCGATCAGCGGCTTCAGGCCCTCGGACACAAACGCCTGCAGGACGTGGCTTTCGATCGGCAAGCGCATCCCGGCATGGGCCATCACCCGGCTGGATGACCCCGCCACCGCGACGCCCACCTTCTTGGCACCGATATAGCCGCGCGAGGTTTCCACCCCAAGAATGCGGCCATTCTCGATCCGCATGCCGGTGACTTCGCAGTTCTGGATCAGATCGACGCCGCGCAGATCGGCCCCGCGCGCATAGCCCCAGGCCACCGCGTCATGCCGCACCGTGCCGCCGCGCCGTTGGGCAATCGCGCCCTTGATCGGGAAACGGGAGTTGTCGAAGTTCAGCCAGGGATAAAGCTTGCGCACATCCTCGCGGCTTAACATCTGGGCATCGGCCCCATGCATGATCATCGCATTGGCCCGCCGGGTGAAGGCGTCGCGTTGCGCGTCGGTGTGGATCAGGTTGATGATCCCGCGCTGGCTGACCATGGCGTTGTAGTTGAAGTCCTGCTCCAGGCCTTCCCACAGTTTCAGGCTGAATTCGTAGAACGGCTCGTTGCCATCCAACAGATAGTTCGACCGGATGATCGTGGTGTTGCGACCGACGTTACCGCCGCCCAGATAGCCCTTTTCCAGCACCGCAATCCGGGCCTGCCCGAATTCCTTTGCCAGATAATAGGCCGTCGCCAGCCCATGCCCACCGCCGCCGATGATGATGAAATCATACTCGGCTTTTGGTGCGGCATCGCGCCATACGGGCTTCCAGCCCTTGTGACCCGTCAATGCCTCGGCGATTACGCGGAACCCGGAATAGCGCAAGCTCGTCCTCCTGTTTCCCTAGTTCTAGGGCGTGAACCCCGCGAAAGCCCGTCAGTTTTCGCCACAGCGTTATCCGTTTCGGCCATGGACTTACGCCAGTACCGCTCTTACGCCACCAGCGCCGCGGCCTTTTTCAGGTCAACCGACACAAGTTGGCTCACCCCTTGCTCCTGCATCGTCACGCCGAACAGCCGGTCCATCCGGGCCATCGTCACCGCATGGTGGGTAATGATCAGGAACCTGGTCTCGGTCCGCCGTGCCATTTCGTCCAAAAGGTCGCAAAAGCGGGTCACGTTGGCGTCGTCCAGCGGCGCGTCGACCTCGTCCAGCACGCAGATCGGGGCGGGGTTGGCCAGGAACACGCCGAAGATCAGCGCAAGCGCCGTCAGGGTCTGCTCGCCGCCCGAGAGCAGCGACAGCGTCGCCAGCTTCTTGCCCGGCGGCTGGCACAGGATCTCCAGCCCGGCTTCCAGCGGATCGTCAGATTCAACCAGCACCAGTCGCGCCTCGCCGCCGCCGAAAAGATGGGTGAAGAGGGTCGCGAAGTTGGCGTTGACCTGCTCGAAGGCGGTCAACAACCGTTCGCGGCCTTCCTTGTTCAGCCCGGCAATCCCGGCCCGCAGTTTCTTGACCGCTTCCTCAAGGTCCGACTTTTCACCGGCCAAGGCATCATACTCCGCCTCGACCGTCTTTGCGTCTTCTTCGGCGCGCAAGTTCACCGCGCCCAAAGCCTCGCGCTGGCGTTTCAGGCGGCCAACATCGGCATCAAGGCTTTCGGCGTCCGGCATCTTGTCCGGGTCAACCCGCAGCGACACCAGCAGTTCATCCGGCGTCCAGTCGGCTTCCTCGGCGATCCGTTCGGCCGCCAGCGCCACACCTTCGCGCGCCGCATCCAGCCGCGCCTCGGCGCGTGCCCGGCCCTCGCGCGCTTCGCCTGCCAGCCGCTCGGCGTCACGCTCGGTCATCGCGGCCTCGCGCAGGATGGCTTCGGCCTCGGCCAAGGCATCCGCCGCCCGCCGTCGCCGCGCTTCGGCTTCGGCCATCGCCTCGACCAGTTCATCACGCTTGGCGGCGATTTCCTCGGGGGCTTGCATGGCCTCGGCCAGTTCTTCTTCGGTCTCAGTCCGGCGTTCGGACAACTCCTCCGTCCGGCTAAGCGCCGTGTCCAACCGGTGCTTCCAGCCTGACAATTCCTTAGTGGCCTCTTGCCGCCGCCGCACCCGGGCTTCGCCTTCGCGGCGCACTTCGTCTTGCGCCGACCGGCGGGTCATCATCGTGATCCGCGCAGCTTCGACCGTGATCTTTGCCGCCTCGACCGCGCCGCGTGCCGCGTCCAGATCGCCAAGTTCAGCCAGTGCCGCTTCGGCCTCCTGCAGCCGCAAACGCGCGCCTGCGGCTTCATCCTCGAACCGGCTGACCGCCAGCCGCGCCGCCTCCAGCTTGCCACCGGCGATGGACCGATCCGCCTCGGCCCGGGCCAGCGCGCGGTTCGCTTCGGCCAGCCGCGCATCCGCCGCGCGCCGGGCATCGCGGGCGCGCTGGTCGGCAGCGGCAAGGTCCGCAAGCCGCGCCTGCAAAGCGGCATGCGCCATCGCCGCACCATCCGCCCGCGCCGCGACCTCTTCCAGATCGCGCTTCAACTGCACCAGCCGGTTCAACTGCTGCAACCGCAACGCCGCGGCGGATGGAGCATCCTCGGCCCCGGCCCGGAACCCGTCCCAGCGCCAAAGGTCACCCTCGACGCTGACCAGCCGCTGACCGGGACGCAGCGCGGCTTGCAACGCAAACCCCTGCTCGCGCGACACAAGCCCGATCTGGCTTAGACGCCGGGCCAGAACCGCAGGCCCCTGCACCTTAGCCCCCAACGGCAAAGCACCTTCCGGCAGGGCCTGCGCCGAAGGATACGGCTCCAGCACCGCCCAGCCTGACCGCGCCGCAGCGCCCACTTCTGGAGACCGCAAATCGTCGGCCAGCGCCGCCCCCAGCGCCTTTTCAAAACCGGGGGTCACCACCAGCCTGTCCAAAAGCTGTCGCCCCGCCTGCGCTTCGCGGTCCACCAGCCGCACCAAAGCCGCCACTTCGGCCCGCAGCGCATTCGCTTCGCCTTCGGCCGAAGACCGCGCCGCCCGCGCTTCGGCCTCGCGCCCTTGAGTTTCCGCCCGCGCCGCCTCTGTCGCTTCCAGTGCCGCTTCGGTCGCCTCGCCTTCGGCAAGGGCGGCTTCCACCGCCTCTTCCGCCGCCTCAAACGCCTCGCCCGCCGCTTCCAGCGCGCCGGTTGCCGTGTCCACCGCCGCGCGCGCTGCCAAAGCCTCGGCCTCCGAGCGGTCCAGCACCGACCGGTTGTCCGACAGCAACCGCTGCGACGACTGGTGCCGCGCCGCCAGCCGTGCCGCGTCTTCGGTCAACTCGGCTAGGGCGGTTTCGCGGGCGCTGAGGACCGACCCGGCCTCACGCGCACCTTCCATGGCTTCGGCCAGCTTGTCCTCGTGGCCCTCATGGGCGCGGGCAAGCTGCTCGATCTCCCAATCAAGCCGCTGGATCACCTCGCCCGCGTCGCGGTTCAGGCCGGCTTCCCGCTCCAGATCGCGGCCAAGCTGGGCGATGCGGCCGCGCAACGTGTCGATCTCGGCCAAAGCGCGGGCCTCCTGATCGCCCAAAGCATCGCGCTGCAGGGTCAGGCGTTGCAGGATCGCCCCCGCAATCGCCTCCTCCTCGCGCTTTGGCGGCAGGATATCTTCCGCCGCCTCGCGCGCCTTTCCCGCCACCCGGGACGCAGCTTCAGCCTGCCCCTGCGCGATCAACCGTTCGCGCAAGGCACCTTCCGCCACCACGCGCGCCTCGTCAGCCTCGCGCCAGCGCCGCCACAACAGCATCCCTTCGGACTTGCGCAACTCCTCGGACAGTTCGCGGTACCGCGCCGCCTGCTTGGCCTGACGGGTCAGCACCGACAGTTGCTGCGCCAAAGCCTCCAGCACGTCATCGACCCGCAACAGGTTCGCTTCGGTCCCGGTCAGCTTAAGCTCGGCCTCATGCCGCCGCGCGTAAAGCCCGCTGATCCCCGCCGCCTCCTCCAGCACCCGGCGGCGCGCCTTGGGCTTGGCATTGATCAGTTCGGCAATCTGCCCCTGCCGCACCAGTGCGGGGGAATGCGACCCGGTCGAGGCATCGGCGAACAGCATCTGCACGTCCCGCGCCCGCACTTCTTTGGCATTCGCCCGGTAGGCCGATCCGGCATCGCGGGTGATCCGCCGGGTGATCTCGATCAGGTCGGCATCGTTGAACCCGGCGGGGGCCAGCCGGTCGCTGTTGTCCATGACCAGCGCGACCTCGGCAAAATGCCGCGCACCCCGTGTCGCGGCGCCGTTGAAGATCACGTCTTCCATGCCACCGCCGCGCATGGCCGTGGGGCGGTTTTCGCCCATCACCCAGCGCAACGCCTCCAACAGGTTCGACTTGCCGCAGCCATTGGGACCAACCACGCCGGTCAGACCCTCATGAATCACCAGATCCGTGGGGTCGACAAAGCTTTTGAAGCCGTTCAGCCGCAGTTTGGTCAGGCGCACCGATACCTCACGAGTCGCAATCCCTGATGATCCCGCCGCACCCGGCCAGAGTCAACCTGACTGCGGCCTTGATGCCCAACCCATGGCCGAATCCCCCACCGTTTTCCACAACATCTTGCGCGAAATGAACCGAACAATGCCGCGCACCCAACCCCATCCCCGTCACGCCCCTTCACGCCCCCTCACGCCATCGGCACTTCCTTGCGAGGTAAGGCCAACCGGGGGTGCATCCGATGCGCGCGGTGGCTATATTGATACCATGAACCGCCGTTTCGCCCTTCTGGCCCCGCTTACCCTTCTGCTGCCGCTTCCCGCCGCGGCCGAGAAAATATCGCTTGCCGCGCTGTCGGACTACCTGAACGGTCTGACAACGGTCGAGACGGACTTTACCCAGATCAACGCGGATGGCACGATTTCCACCGGCAAGATCTTTATCCACCGCCCCGGTCGGGTCCGGTTCGAATATGCCCCGCCCGACCGCAGTCTGGTGATTGCCGGGGGCCAGCAGGTGGCAATCTTCGACGCCAAGTCGAACCAGCCGCCGGAACAATACCCGCTGAAGCGCACACCCTTGAACTTGATCCTGGCCGAAAACATCGACCTTGGCCGCGCCGAAATGGTTGTGGGTCACAGCGAGGACGGCACCTCGACCCGGGTGCGCGCCCAAGATCCCGAGTACCCGGAGTATGGCTCGATCGAACTGGTCTTCACCTCTGATCCGGTTGAATTGCGGCAATGGATCATCACCGATGACCTTGGCTCGCAGACCACCGTGATCCTGGGCGAGATGATCAAGGGCGGTGCGCTGGGGGCATCGATTTTTGACATCACCGCCGAGACGACCAAGCGTCTGAACTGATCCCGGCGCTGTCCGCCAATCCTATCGACAATACGCCAGT
Source organism: uncultured Rhodobacterales bacterium (assembly GCA_903917595.1). Classification (GTDB taxonomy): domain Bacteria; phylum Pseudomonadota; class Alphaproteobacteria; order Rhodobacterales; family Rhodobacteraceae; genus Tabrizicola; species Tabrizicola rara. Next base: position 5,948 of record CAIXBE010000133.1, on the reverse strand, counting down.
TGGTCTCGGTACAGTTCGGCACGGGCACCAACAGCGGCTGCCACCTCGACCAGCCAGGGTTTGCCAAGATAGCTTTCGCTGGCATAGCCGCTGCGGCCTTCGTGATAGGCCAGATACTGCGCTTCGGCATCGTCCTTGGAAATCCCCAGCTTCCGCGAGGATTCATCCATGTACCAGCCCATGAAATCGGTCGCGTCGGCGATGTCATCGCGCTTTGCCCTGCGGCTGCCGGCACTGGCCTGATATTCCTCCCAGGTGCCGTTCAGCGCCTGGCTGTAGCCATAAGCAGTGCTTTGCCGCCCCATCGGGATCACGCCCAGCGCAAAGGTATGCGGGGTGCGCGCGTTGCCGATGAACTTCGACTCCTGATAGATCGTCGCCATCAGCACATGCACCGGGATTCCCCAGCGCCGCTCGACTGCCCTCATCGCCCGCAGATACTGCGGCCGTTCGCGCGTGATCGCACATGCGTTGTCCAGTTCTCGCGGCGCCGAGTAATTTCCGCCGCCCCCGCAGGACGCCAGACATACAAACACCAGTGCCGCACGGAGAAACCTGCTCATCTGCCCCTCGTGCCTTTTCTTCATTATGGACAAGATTACTCCAATCGCGTCGCCGATGAAATGGGGAAGACCTTACCCCCGCATCAGAATTCCGCGAGGCTGTTCTGTCCGCACTATTGGGCGCAGGGTCACAGACTGTTTCCCTCTCACTGGGCGGCGAATTATGGACAAGCCCGGAACATCGGCGTATTTGACAGATCAAGGAACCGATGCATGCTGAAAACCCGCGCCAAATATCATCTGGGTCAGGTGGTCCGTCATCGGAAGCACCCGTTTCGCGGCGTGGTGTTCGACGTTGACGCGATGTTTTCCAATACCGACGAATGGTATGAAAACATCCCCGAGGACAGCCGTCCCCGCAAGGATCAACCGTTCTACCATCTTCTGGCCGAAAATGACCAAAGCTACTATGTGGCCTATGTTTCGGAACAGAACCTCGTCCCGGATGAAACCGGCGAGCCGGTGGATCACCCCGACCTTTCCGACCTCTTTGGCGATTTCGAGGATGGGTTCTATCCGGTGACCTTCCAGCTTAACTGACGCTTACCGGTTGATAACCCTTTGCCCCTAGGCTGCGAGGAGTCGCAAACCATGGGGTAACCGGATGCAACTACAGACTCAGACGCGGCCCAGACTTCTGTCCGTCCTGGTGATGGAAGACCGCATCGACGCCGCCAGCGCCATCCAGTTCAAGGAACGGATGCGCGACCTGACCCAGACCGCCGATGGTCGTGTGGTGCTGGACCTTGCACGGGTGATGTTCCTTGACTCCAGCGGTCTTGGGGCGATCGTTGCGGTGAAAAAGCTGCTCGCCCCCGATCGGGTGCTGGAATTGTCCGGCCTGACTCCGACCGTGGAAAAGGTGTTCCGTCTGACCAGAATGGATACGATCTTCACCATCCACCCCTCGCATGAGGTTGCTGTTTCGCATGCGGCCAGCGCCTGACCTGGACCTGTCGGTGCAGACCCTGCATCTTGTGCTTGCCGCAGACCCGGATTCCGTCCGGGACGGACTGGCCCGGATTCTGGCTTTGCCGCCCCTGACCGGTCTTTCCGACGATGACCGTGGCACGGCCGAGGTGGTCTTGGCCGAAGTGCTGAACAACATCGGCGAACATGCCTATGCCGGCGGGGCCGGAACCGTGGAGGTGACATTGGTGCCGGTGATGGCCGGGCTGGACTGCCTTGTCGTCGATCAGGGCGTGACGATGCCTGGCAACCAACCGCCAACCGGAAGGCTGACCGTCGGACCGGAAACTCCGGTCCCAGACCTGCCCGAAGGTGGCTTTGGCTGGCATCTGATCCGGGTCCTGACCCAGGATCTTGCCTATGCCCGGATAGACGGCTGCAACCGGCTCAGCTTCACCTTGCCGAACACTGGCTAGGCCAACAGGCCCTGCGGCAACCTGACGGGTGACGATTTTTCGCGTCAGTCCCGACGTCTTCCCCTTGGCTTCCCCCGTAAGATCACACTAGCCTTACCCAAACCAACGGGGCAGCCATGCGCGACTTTCACCTTCCCGGCCGCTCGGCCACCTATGCGCAGAACGGCATCTGCGCCACTTCGCATCCCCTGGCCGCTCAGGTCGCGATCGAGGTTCTGAAATCAGGTGGCAATGCCGTCGACGCCGCCATCGCCGGGGCACTTGTGCTTGGCATTGCCGAACCGCAGATGGCCGGGATCGGCGGCGATTGCTTTGTGCTGCTGAAACCCGCTGGGTCAGAAGACATCCTTGCCCTGAACGGCTCCGGCCGATCCCCAAAGGGTCTGGACGCCGCAGCCCTGCGCGCAAAGGGCCTGACCGCAATCCCGCTTCACGGGATCGAATCCGTCACCCTCCCCGGTGCGATCGACGCCTTCTGCCGACTAAGCGCCGATCATGGCCGTCTGCCGCTTGCCGATATCCTCGCCCCCGCGATCCACTATGCGACGGAAGGCGTCCCCGTCGCCCCGCGCGTGGCCTTTGACTGGGTCGTCGACATGCCCGACCTGCAAGGGGCCGCCCGCGATTTCTATACTTTTGGCGGCAAGGCCCCGACCCCCGGCCAGATCTTCCGCGCCCCCGGTCAGGCCGAAGTGTTCCGCCGCATCGCAGCCCAAGGTCGCGCCGGGTTCTATGAGGGCGAGGTGGCCGAGGATATGATCACCTCACTGCAAGCCTTGGGCGGCACCCACACGCTGGACGATCTTGCCGCCACCGCCTGCGATTACACCACGCCAATCTCCGGCCCCTACCACGGCATCGATCTGGTCGAACACCCGCCAAACGGCCAGGGCGCGACCGCGATCCTGATGCTGAACATCTTGAAACACTTCGACCTGGCCGCGATGGACCCATTCGGCACCCAGCGCGCCCATATCGAGGCAGAGGCCGGAAAGCTGGCCCATGACGCCCGCGACCGCTTCATCGCCGACCGGACGACGCGGCTTGACCACATGCTTTCCTCCGAGACAGCCGCGAAACTGGCCGCGCTGATCGACCCCAAACGCGCGATGCCAGTCGCAAACCCACGGGCCGAGGCGATCCACAAGGACACGATCTACATCACCGTTGTCGACCGCGACCGGATGGCAGTCTCGCTGATCTATTCGGTCTTCTGGGGCTTTGGCGCTGGGCTGGCCTCGTCGAAATTCGGGATCAACTACCAGAACCGCGGCGCTGGCTTCACGCTGCAGGAAGGCCACCCGAATGAGGCCGGGGGCGGCAAACGCCCGATGCACACGATCATCCCCGGCATGTTGCGCAAGGACGGAAAGGTCATGATGCCCTTTGGCGTGATGGGCGGTGGCTATCAGCCGACCGGCCATGCCCGCCTTGTAACCAACCTTGTCGACTTTGGCATGGACCTGCAGGCCGCCATCGACGCCCCGCGCTGCTATTCCGGGCCTGAACGGATGGGGGTCGAACGCGGCTATTCCGACCAGACCCGCGCCGAACTGGCCGCGATGGGTCACCAGGTCGTGATCCCCCACACCTCGCTTGGTGGCGCGCAGGCGATCATTCTGGACGGTGATGTCCTGATCGGCGGCTCTGACCACAGAAAGGACGGCTGCGCCCTTGGTTATTAATATCGACCGCCCCGCAATCACTGCCGCCATCCGCGCCCTGACCCATGGCGAGACGGACACAGTCTCGCTCATGGCCACCGTCGCCTGCGAAATCCACCACGCACACCCCCTGTCAGACTGGACCGGTTTTTACCGTGTCACCGCGCCCGCGATGCTGAAGATCGGCCCCTACCAGGGCGGCCACGGCTGCCTTGTGATCCCGTTTTCCCGCGGCGTCTGCGGCGCCTGCGCCCGCACCGGCCAAATCCAGAACGTCCCCGACGTGGATGCTTTCCCCGGCCACATCGCCTGCGCCTCCAGCACGAAATCCGAACTGGTCCTTCCGGTGCGCAACGGCCACGGAGACCTCCTCGGCGTCCTCGACCTCGACAGCGACACCCCCGCCGCCTTCACACGCGAAGACGAAGACTGGCTCTCCCCGCTGCTTGCCGAAGTGTTCAAGAACGCGACCTGATTTCTTCCGCTCCCATATATCCCCGGAATGTGGGGGGCGACCGCTTAGATCCTCCGGCTCGGCACAAAGGCATAGCCTGCAGGCGACAGGATCACCGCCTCGCGCAAAGCGTGGCCCTTCTTGTCCGTCGGGGCCTGCAGCACCACACCCCCCGCCGCTTCGGCCCGCGCGGCCGCAAGATCGGGGTCGGCCTCATGCAGCCGGACTTCCACCCCCGCCCCCCGCGCGCCCGCTTCGGGCAACAGGCTGATCAGCGGATGGCCGGAAAAGGCCACGTCCGAATGCAGCTGCAACACCTGTCCCGCATGCACAAGAATCGCGAAATCCCGCCCCGCCTGATGCGCATTCATCCCGAAGACGCCGGTCAGAAACGCCACCTCTGCCGTCACGTCGCGGCACAGAAGATTGACCGAGATCGCTCGCAAGGCATGGCCAAGCTCCGGCCCAGAGACTTTGTCGTAATCCATATCACTCCTCCATCCCCGCCAGACTGCCGCCCGTCCGCAGAAAGGTCAAACGACCTCTCTTGATCTTCCCCGTCACCCGTCGGAATGTCGCCGCGCAAAATGGAGTACGCAAAATGGCTGACATCACCCTTCTCGACGGCGGCATGGGCCAGGAACTGGTCGCGCGTTCGGGCGACGAACCGACGCCCCTGTGGGCAACCCGGGTGATGCTTGACCATCCCGGCCTTGTCCGTGACATCCACGCCGATTACTTCGCCGCCGGGGCCACCATCGCCACCACCAACACCTATGCCATCCACCACGACCGGCTGAACCGCGTCGGTCTGGACAACATGTTCCACGCCCTACACCTGCGGGCCTTGGCCGAGGCACATGAGGCCGCCGCCAACCATCCCGGCACCCGCATCGCCGGATCGCTTGGCCCCCTGAACGCGAGCTACCGCCCCGATCTGACCGAGCCTTTGGCCAAGGCCGCCCCGAAATACGCCGAGATCGCCCGGATCCTCGCCCCGCATGTCGACCTGATCCTGATTGAAACCGCCGCCTCGATCGAGGCCGCCGAAGGTGCCGTCATCGGCGCGCAGGCGGCAGGGAAGCCCGTCTGGCTGTCGGTTTCCGTCGATGACCATGACGGCACCAAACTGCGCTCGGGCGAGCCAGTGGCCAACCTTGCCCGCCTCCTCAAACACCCCGTCGCCGCCGTGCTGGCCAACTGCTCGGTGCCAGAAGCGATGGAGGCGGCTCTGGCCACCCTCAAGCCCCTCGGGCTACCCTTTGGCGCCTATGCCAACGGCTTTACCCACATCTCGGGCAACTTCCTGAAAGACGCGCCCACGGTCAAAGAGCTGACCCACCGCCACGACCTCACGCCCGAGAAATACGCCGACTTCGCAATGGCTTGGGTCGGCATGGGTGCCACCATCGTCGGCGGTTGCTGCGAGGTGGGCCCCGCCCATATCGGCCACCTCAAGGATCGGCTCCTCGCTGCAGGCCACCGGATTGTCTAGCCCCTCGCTGATCCCGGATTTCGACTATTTTCCCCCGGATACGCCACTGGATATTCTGCACGAAGATGCAGCGATCCTCGTCATGGACAAGCCCGCCGGACTCCTGACCGTCCCAGGCAAGCTGGAGGGGCGGCAGGATTGCCTGATCACCCGCCTGCAGGCCGCCCGCTGGGACGCGCTGACCGTGCACCGGCTGGATTGCGACACCAGCGGAGTGATCATCTTCGCCCGGACCAAACAGGCGCAGGGCTTTCTGGGGCAGGAATTCGAACAGCGCCGGGCGCAGAAAACCTATATCGCCCGGGTCCATGGAGTCATCGCCGAGGATCAGGGCCACATCGACCTGCCCCTCGGCAGCGACTGGGACTACCGCCCCCGCCAGAAGGT
>CAIXBE010000132.1 GCA_903917595.1 uncultured Rhodobacterales bacterium | reverse complement strand
TCCGCCCTTGCCCATTCCCGTTTCAGTCCGAACGCTTTGCGTCTTGGTGGACACCATGCCAGTCCAGATGCCATCACGCAGCGGAAAGGGTCAAGGCGCATTTGCGTCCTGTGGGGGACGAATCCGACCGATCAGCCCGGACTGCGGGCAATCGCCTTCATTCGCAGCGCCCCCAGCACCCGCGCATCGCCAAGATTACCATCAGCAGAGGCGGCATAGTGGCGGGCAAAGGTCACAAGGTCGGGCAGGTCATCGGCAGTCAGGTCGCCGAAAAGATAGGCGGTCTTGCCGAGCGCGCGGAAGGCGCAGGTCGAAGGGCGGGCGCAACCAGACATGCAATCGACGGTCCGGACTTCGGCAGTCAGGCCCGCAGCGTCCAAAGCCTCGCGCAACGGTTCGGCAAAGCTCGACTGACCAAGAGCACAGCCAGCGCAGACCGTAACGATCATGTAGCACCCTCGGCCAGCGACCCGAAGATGATCAATCCGGGCAGGGGTGAGCGGTCTTCTAAAAGGCTCGCGGCAAGGGCTGCAATCGTGGTGCGATGCAGGGTTTGTTCGGGGGTCGACACCGCCTCGGCCAACAGCGCCGGGGTGTCGGGCGACAGACCTTGCGCAATCAGAGCAGCAGCCAAAGCCGGGAAGGTGCGCTTGCCCATGTAGATGACGGTTGTGGCCAGCGGATCGGCAAGGGCGGCAAGGTTCAGCCCCGATGGAAGCTCCCCGGAGGTATCCGCAGCGGTGATGAACTGCACGCGCTGGGCATGCTGGCGGCGGGTCAGCGGAATACCGGCTGCGGCAGCGGCAGCCGAGGCTGAGGTGACGCCGGGGATGATCTCGCAGGGAATGCCCGCCTCGCGTAGTGCTACCAGCTCTTCCTCCAGCCGGCCAAAGATGCCGCTGTCGCCGGATTTCAGCCGCACCACGCGCGCCCCGGTCAGCGCGTAATCCACCAGCAACCGGCTGACATGGTCCTGCTTCGGCGAGGCACGGCCCGCGCGTTTGCCCACCCCCACCATGTCCGCCCCGGGACGCGCCAGCGCCAGGATCGGGCCTGACGACAAGTCATCGAACAGCACGGCATCGGCAGCGGCCAAAGCCTTGACCGCCTTGACGGTCAAAAGCTCCGGGTCGCCCGGACCTGCAGAAACAAAGGTGACGAAGCCGGTCATGACGCCTCGGCGATCAGGTGAAAGTAGGTGCCGGTCGATAGTCCACCTTGGGCCTGACGTCGAGTGCTGCCAGTCTCGGCCACCGGCGCGCCATTGGCATCGGTGACTTCGGCCAGGGGCGTGTCGGGTTGTTCAACGATGGTCGAGTAGTGAAATTCGTGCCCCGCAAGGTTGCTGCCAGCGGCGTGGCCGGGAATCGCCTGCCGAAGCCGCGCCAGCCGGTAGCCAAGATGCATCTTCCGCTTCTCGAAGCTGGTGACCAGTCCCAAAAGCCCGGCCATCCGGTGCCTGGTGCCATCCTTGTCAACCAGCGCCTCGCCCATCGCCATATAGCCGCCGCACTCGCCATGCACCGGCCGCGTCATCGCAAAGGCGCGCAGGCCGTCGCGGAACCGGTCAGCCCCGGCAAGCCTGCCGCCATGCAGTTCGGGATAGCCGCCTGGAAGCCAGCAGCAATCTGCGGTCGGGTCGGGGGCCTCATCCTGCAGCGGCGAAAACGGCAGGATTTCGGCGCCGGCGCGGTGCCAGCCCTGCAGAAGATGCGGGTAAACGAAGGAAAACGCCACGTCCTTGGCAAGCGCGATCCGCTGGCCCGGTGGCGTGATCCTTGGCGCAGCCGCAGGAGTAACCCCGCTGGACGCGCAGGCAACCAGCGCGTCCAGATCGACGCATTCCGCCATCAGCGCACCCGCCGCCGCGGTCATCGTGGCCAGTTCGGGCAATTCCTCGGCCTGCACCAGCCCCAGATGCCGCTCGGGCATGGCAATCGTTGCACGCTTGGGCAAGGCACCCAGCACTTGCAGCCCTGCCTCATCCATCCCCGCCCGGATCAGCGCCTCATGCCGCGGGCTGGCGATGCGGTTAAGGATGACACCGGCCACCGTGATCCCTTGGCGAAAGCGGGCCAGTCCCTGCGCCACGGCGGCGGCAGTCTGCGCCTGACCCGAGGCGTCGATCACCAGCACCACCGGCCAGCCCATCAGCGCCGCAAGGTCCGCCGCAGCCCCATTGCCGCTTGCCCCCTTGACCGCAACCCCGTCAAACAGCCCCATCGAGCCTTCGGCCAGCACAAGGTCACACCCCTCCGCCACCCCAGCCAGCCCCACCAGCATTTCAGGCCCCATCGCCCAGGTGTCCAGATTCAGCGAGGCCCGCCCCGACGCCGCCCGATGAAACGCCGGGTCAATGTAATCCGGCCCATTCTTGAACGGCTGGACCACCAGCCCCCGCGCCCGCAACGCCGCCAGCAGCCCCAGCATGACCGTGGTCTTGCCGGTGCCACTTGCAGGGGCAGCGATCAGCAGGCCGGGCGTCATGATCCGGTGCCGGGAAAGCGAGGATGGGTGCCGACCGGGCGATAGCGCCGGTCATAATCGCCGGCATAAAGACGGCTTTCCTCAAAACCTTCTTGCGCCAGTGCGGGACCAACAAGGATCAGCGCGGTCCGCTCGACCTCTTCAGGCACCGAAGACGCTAGCGTTGAAAGGGTCGCCCGGATCACCCGCTGATCCGGCCAGCTTGCGCGCCAGACCACGGCCACCGGACAGTCAGCGCCGTAGTTCGGAATCAATTCGGCTACCAGCTTGTCGATCAAGTGGACCGAAAGATGCAAGGCCAGCGTCGCCCCTGTCGCACCAAAGGCTTCCAGCGTCTCGCGCTCGGGCATCTGGGTCGCGCGGCCCTCCACCCGGGTCAGAACCACCGACTGCGCCAACCCTGGCAACGTTAGCTCCACCCCCAGCGCCGCCGCCGCTGCCGCAAACGACGGCACCCCTGGCGTCACGTCATAGGGAATGTCCAGCGCCCGCAAGCGCCGCAACTGCTCGCCCATCGCCGACCAGACCGACAGATCACCCGAATGCAGCCGCGCCACGTCCTGCCCCGCCGCATGGGCTAGGGATATCTCGGTCATGATCTCATCAAGCGACAGCGGCGCGGTGTTCACCCGCCGAACCCCCGGCGGGCAATGCGACAACACCCCCTCCGAGATCAGCGAGCCCGCATACAGGCAGACCGGCGAGGCCGCGATCAGATCCCGCCCGCGCAGCGTCAGCAAATCAGCCGCACCCGGCCCTGCCCCGATGAAATGAACCGTCATGCCAAACCTTTCCAACAAGACCGCATTCCGCGTCCTGACCATTCCTCTTGGCCCAAATACACTCGCCGAAGGCACTTGCTTCCCAATCCGCCCGCAACCCTCACGATATCCCACCCTCGGCTATCGCCGCCGTCGCTGTCCCGTCCGCCGACACCGCGCGCGCACCACGCAACCGTGCGCCGGGCCTGGCAGCCGCCAGTGCCGCCGCCTCGGCGACCGATCCCGTGCCGTGCAAGGCTTCCACCCGCCCCGACCGGGTGATCGTCGCCTGATCCCGCAACGCCTCGGCAGCAAGGGCGATGACCGGAACGCCAAGCACCTGACCCAAAGGCTCTAGCCCCGGCGCCTTGGCCGCAAGCGTGGCAAGATGCGTCACCCCCACCGCTCCTCCGGCCCGTGCCAAGGCATCCTGCAAAGCGGCAAGCGTAGTTTCTGACCGAAAGCCAAAGCCTGCCACGATCATCGCGTGACGCTCCACTGCAGGATCGGCAGGGCCGACCGCCAGCCACGCTTGGCCCCGATGGCCACAGGTTCGGCAAGCTCGATCTTCAGCAGACTACCGCCATGTCGCGCTGACCAGTCCAGTGCCAGAGCTTCGGTCTCGATTGTGACCGCGTTCATCACCAGCCGCGCGCCTGTGGGCATGAGGTCCCAAAGCCGGGTCAACAGTCCCTCCGACGCCCCGCCGCCGACAAAGACAGCATCCGGAGTGGGCAAGGCATCCAGACCCTCGGGGGCGCGTGCGTCATGCAACTTGTGGCGGTGGGTCAGCCCAAACGCCGCCACATTGCCGCGCGCCCTTGCGGCGCGGACGGGATCAGCCTCCAGCGCCTCGACCCGGGCAGCCCCGGCCAAAAGCCACTCGATTCCGATCGACCCCGAACCGGCGCCGATATCCCACAGCACCTCACCCTTGCGGGGTGCAAGGGCCGAAAGGGTCAGCGCCCGAACCGGGCGTTTGGTCAGTTGCCCATCGTTCTGGAACAGATCGTCCGGCAGGCCCGAAGACCCCGGAAGGCCAGTCTCGGTGGCCTCGATGGCCGCCAAGACCGGGGCGGTCACATCCGACGGAACCTCATCAAGGCGGATCTGCCGGATACGCTCATGCGGGCCGCCTAGCCGCTCCAGAACAGTCAGCCGCGCATTGGGATGTCCATTCGCGGTCAGCCAGCGGGCCAGTTCGGCCACAGCGGCCCCGTCCCGCAGCGTGCAGATCGCCCGCACGTCCCGGCCCAGCACCTGACGAAGCCGGGCAAAGGGGGCGGCGTGCAGGCCAAGGCAAAGGGTTTCCTCCAGCCGCCAGCCCAGCCGGTTCGCGGCCAGCTGGAACGTCGACGGGGCGGGATGCGACACCCACTCGCCAGCGGACAACTGCGCCATCAGACTGCCCCCGGCCCCGAACCAGAACGGATCACCCGAGGCAAGCACGACCGTTGGTCGACCGCGCCATTCAAGGACGGGCGCAAGGTCAAACGGGATCGGCCAGGGTTTGCCCTTGTCCCCCGCACCGACCAGTGCCAGATGCCGGGGGCCGCCGATGATGACCGACGCCCGGTCAAGTGCGGCGCGGCTTGCAGGCGACAGGCCTGCCGGTCCATCTTCGCCTAAGCCTATCAGGGTCAGCCAGGGGTCAGACATGACGCGCATCCTTCTTCTCGGCGGCACGACAGAGGCGGGTCTCATGGCCCAGGCGATTGCCGGGGCCGGGCTGGCGGGGGTCTATTCCTATGCCGGTCGCACCGAAACCCCAATGGGCCAGCCGATCCACATGCGTGTCGGTGGCTTTGGCGGGGTCGACGGATTGCAGTCCTATCTGGCAGCGCAAGCCATCACTCATGTCATCGACGCAACCCACCCCTTCGCCGCGCAGATGAGCCGCAATGCCGTAGCCGCCTGTGCCGCCGAAAGCGTGCCCCTGATCGCGCTGGAGCGCGCGCCCTGGGTGGCAGGTGACGGGGATACCTGGACCCTTGTGCCCGATATCCCGGCAGCCGTTGCGGCGCTGGCCGGCCCGGCAAAGCGGGTGTTCCTGGCCATCGGCCGGCAGCATCTGGAGCCCTTCGCCGCCCAGCCCCAACACCACTATCTTCTGCGGCTGGTCGATGCGCCGACTGGCCCTCTGCCCTTGCCACTGGCCGATGTTGTGGTGGCACGCGGGCCGTTTGATCTTGCCAGCGACAGCGCAATACTGCGCGACCATGGGACCGAACTGGTGGTAGCCAAGAACGCAGGCGGCAAGGGCGCAGTGGCCAAGATCGCGGCTGCCCGCGCCTTGGGCCTGCCGGTCGTGATGATTGACCGGCCCCGGGTGCCGACGCGCAAGGTGGTGCGCAGCGTGGCCGACGTCATGGCCTGGCTGAACGGCTGAACCACGCGCCCGCCGGTTCATCGCACGCTCCTTGGCGAATAGACAAAGCGCCCGACGCGGCGGGTGGCAGAATTACCGACGATGACCACGGTGCGCATGTCGGCCATGTCGGGCGTGGCCTCAGCCAGGGTCACGGTCACGATGCGCTGGTCGGGCGTACTGACCGCGCGGGCGAAGGTGATCAGGCGATCCGGCCCGCATTCCTGGCGCAATACCTCCAGCGTCCTGGTGAACCCCTCCGGGCGGCTGGCCGAACGGGGATTGTAGAAAGCCATGGCAAAATCGGCCTTTGAGGCATGGCGCAGGCGGGACTCGATGATCTCCCATGGCTTCAAGTTGTCGGACAGGTTGATGCAGCAGAAATCATGGCCCAAAGGTGCACCAGCCGCAGCGGCGGCAGCCAGCATCGCGGTGATGCCGGGCAACACGCGGATATCCAGCGCCTGCCAGTCTTCGCGGGCTTCCAGCGCCTCGAACACCGCGCTGGCCATGGCAAAGACGCCAGGGTCACCCGAAGAGACGACGACGACCCTGCGTCCCTCCGCCGCCATCTCCAGCGCTGCGCGGGCGCGGTCAAGTTCGACACGGTTATCCGAAGGATGCAGCGTCAGCCCCGCCCGGGGTGCCACGCGGGCGACGTAGGGAATATAGCCCACCACATCGGTGGCAGCGCTCAAAGCCGCTGTGACCTCAGGCGTGACCAAGGCCTCCGCACCCGGCCCAAGGCCGGCAATGACCAGAGACCCGGTCACAGACGCCACCTGCTTCCTGCTGATTCCTCTCTGCAGAAATATCCCACGGGGGGTCCGGGGGGTGTGAAACCCCCCGGTTCCGCCCGCAGCCAAAGGCGATGCGGGCTCATTCCTGCACCTCAGGACGCCGGCCATGGCCGTGAACCAGCACGATCGCGAAATAGGGGCAGTCGGTGGCGTCCACGTCCACCAGCCGCGCAACACGCTGGTTCGGCATCGTGCCGCGTTCGACCAGCCAGGCAGCATCCAGCCGTCCGGCCCGCTCCAGCGCGCGGCGGACGCGGGGCAGGTTGCGGCCGGTTTTCATCACCACCAGCGCGTCGGCGGTTTCCATGTGCCGGACCAGATCATCCTCGGG
>CAIXBE010000131.1 GCA_903917595.1 uncultured Rhodobacterales bacterium | reverse complement strand
GCCTTTTTTCTTTTTGTTTCAAAGGGGTTTAGCGAGGCCATCCGACTTTCGGAGACTGGTGTTTTGGCCTAAATCCGTCTCCAAACGCCCCGCGTCTCTTTCCACCCGCCCTTCGTCCGCATCGAGACGGATTCAAAAAGTGGCGCTTTGTCAGAGTGTTGCTGAAGTCGAACTGCGCTGCAATTGAAACAGTTTCGTCTGCTCTCGGTGCGAACAGAGACACTCGAAGGCGGCGTACTCGCGCGGGGCGGAGCGAACTTCAGGGCGGGGTCAGCCTACTGGCCCGAGGTCGCATCGGGCGGAGGCTGTGTGAAAACACATCTGCATCCCCATGTCGGAAGAACTATTTTCTGAACTGATCCGCCTGAAAAGGAGAAATTTCCCCTGAGTAGCCTCCGGGCTGCGTCCGTCAGGAGATTGTTCGCAGCGGAATCTCCAAATCCGAGTTTCCACACAGCCTCGGCTGATCACGCCATTCTAGCCGATGCGTTGCCAACGGCCCGTTCGATCTGTTCCTCCCAGGCCACCCCAGCCAGAAAACACAAATCATATATGCTGACGGCCGACGCTTCGCGTCCGCAGGTCAGCCGCTTCAGCACCTCGGGGGCGAGATAAGCCAACCGCAGCTGGCGGCTGACATGACGCTCAGCCAGCCCGACTGCCTCTGCGAGTTCATGGATCGTGGCAAACTCACCGGCCTCCATGCGTCGGCGCCAACCCCATGCACGGCCGATGGCGCGCAGGATGTGCGGATCCTGCGCCTGATCCTCGCTGGGGCGGTAGTCGGCGGGTGGCATGATCTTTGGCCGCCCGTTCTTCTTGCGAACCTTCAGGGGGATCAGGACGCGGATCGTATCGTTTGGCTTGGTCATTCAGCGGCCTCCATCCTGCGCGGTGCGACCATTTCGCGGATGACGCCCGCGATGCCTTCGCGGCGAATGTCGACCTCGAGCCCGGCGGTAGTGACCGTGATGCGCCGCACCAGCAACTGGATGATCCGCGCCTGTTCAGCCGGAAAGAGTTGCGACCACAGCGCATTGAACTCGTTCAGAGCAGTGATGGCGTCCGCCTCGGATGCCCCATGGCCGTCGCGTTTCAGGGCCGCCAGCACCTGCGTGACGACATCCGGCGTTTGCAGGATGCGCCGGACTTCGGTCACGACTGCGTCCTCGACCATTCCGGCGGCGAGCCGCACTGGTGCGGTCTCCTCCCCAGTCTCGCGGTTCCGGATGACATCCATGGAAACGTAGTACCGATAAAGCTTTGCGCCCTTCTTGGTGCTGGTGGGCGTCATTGCTGAGCCGGTGTCGCTGAAGAGCAGCCCCTTCAACAGCGCTGGCGTCTGCGCGCGGCTGTTGTTGGCCCGCTTACGGGGACTTTCCTGCAGGATGGCATGCACGCGGTCCCAGAGGTCTGCATCGATGATGGCGTCATGTTCACCGGGATAGGCCTTGCCCTTGTGCATGGCTTCGCCCCGATACACGGGATTGTTCAACAACCGGTACAGGTAACTCTTGTCGATCAGAGTGCCCTGCTTGCTGCGGAACTCCTCACCGCGAAGTTCCCGCGCCAGAACCGTGGCGGAGCCCAGATCAATGAACCGCTGGAAAATCCGTCGCACGGAGGTTGCCTCGGCCTCGTTCACCACCAGCTTGCGATCCAGCACATCGTAACCGAGGGGCACATAGCCACCCATCCAGATGCCTCGCTTGCGCGACGCTGCCACCTTGTCGCGAATGCGTTCGCCGATGACCTCTCGCTCGAACTGGGCGAAGGACAATAGGATGTTTAGTGTCAGCCGCCCCATCGATGTGGTCGTGTTGCAGGACTGCGTCACCGAGACGAAGGTCACGCCATTGCGGTCGAAGACCTCGACCAGCTTGGAGAAGTCCATCAGCGAACGGCTTAGGCGGTCAATCTTGTAGACGACCACTACGTCGACGAGTCCGGCCTCAAT
>CAIXBE010000130.1 GCA_903917595.1 uncultured Rhodobacterales bacterium | reverse complement strand
GGTGCTGGTGGGCTTTGCCGGGGTAATGGTCATCCTGCGGCCGGGTGCCGATTTCACCGCCCTGTCGCTGCTGGCCGTGGTCGGCCTGCTGGGCTTTGCCGGGCGCGATCTTGCCACAAGGGCCGCGCCCAAAGGCCTGTCCAACCGCCAGCTTGGCGCGCTGGGCTTTGCCATGTTGGCCACGGCGGGCGCGATCCTTCTGGCGGTGCAAGGCGGGGCTGTCATACCGGACGCCACCGACTTTGGTCTTCTTGCCGGGGGCACGGTCTTTGGCACGGCGGGCTATCATGCGCTGACCTTCGCGATGCGCACGGGCGAGGTTGGTGCAGTCACCCCGTTCCGCTATTCTAGGCTGGTCTTCGCGATGATCCTTGCGACCGCGCTGTTTGGCGAACGTCCCGACGCCGCCACCTGGATCGGCGCGTTGCTGGTGGTCGGTTCCGGCATCTTTGCCCTCAACGCCGGGCGCAAGCCAGGCTGAGCGCGCTTACCGGCACAGTTTCCAGTCCTTCGCCGCATCCTTCAAATGGGTTAGAAACGCCTGAACCTTGCGGGTCCGGTGCAAATCGACATGGGTGACGATCCGCAACGGCGCTTCCCACTCATCACGCGGCGGCAGGATCTCGACCATGTCGCAATCGCTGGCCCCGCGGAACGCCGACAGGAATCCGATCCCCGCCCCCAACCGCACAGCCTGTTCCAATGCGGCTGGTTCGGTCGCGGTATAGGTGATCTGGTCGGATCGGACATTTGCCCGCAGCCAGCGATGAAACGGCGCGCGGGTGGTTTCGGTATCGGCACAGACAAAGCGGTGGCCTTCAAATCCGGCCTCGGAGGTTGGCACCCCGTAGCGCGCGACATAGGACTTTGCCGCGTACAGTCCGGTCTTGATGCGCACCAGCGGCTGGACAACATTGTCAGGCTCCTCCGGCGCATCGCCTGCACGAATCGCCACATGCGCTTCGCCATAGTCAAGCCGGAAGACCCGCATATCGGTCAGGAACCGGACCCGGACCTCGGGCCAGGCCGCCTGAAAACTGGTCATCACCGGGGTCAGAAGGTCGGCAATCCCAGAAATCGAGGTAACCACCAGTTCGCCCGAGACCGTCTCACCCTGCCCCCGGATGCGGCTGACGAGGTGGGCAAACTGCTCCTCGGTCGTCTGTGCGACGGCCAGCAGGTCGCGCCCGGATTCGGTGGCTGTGTAACCGCGCGCATGGCGCTGGAACAGCTTTTCCCCCAGCCGCTTTTCCAGCGCGTCGATATGGCGGATCACGGTCGCATGATGAACCCCAAGCACTTCAGCCGCGCCGGAAACCGTGCCCAGCCGCGCCACCTGATAGGCCGTGCGAACTTCGTCCCAGTTTTCCATGCGCCCTCCGGTTCTGTGCATCCCTGCACAACAGCGCGAACTGGTCGCGGATGCAAGAGGGTGCTGCCACGCTATTGACGGGACTGTCCGCCCCGCAGCATCCTTTGCCCCAAGGTAATCGCGGGGCCAGCAATGAAGATTGTCGAGAATACGCCGGACCGGTTGCACCTCCGTGTCATGCCCTTAGGGGCGGCGGCGCTTTTGGGCGGGATCACTCTGCTGCTGTTTCTGTGGGCCGGGGCCATGGTCAACGCCGGGCAGGTGTTGGGCGGGCTGATCATCGCCGGTATGGGCGCGATTTTCTTCCTTGGGTGCTTTGGCGTCTTCGTCAAGGTGCTGACCGTGACGCTGGACCGAAGCCGGAACGAGGCCGAAGTGATTGAGGCCGGGATCTTCGGCAAAAAGCGCAAGACCTTTCCGCTTGCAGAAATCCACGGCGCGACGCTGCAATCCATGGTGATCAAGCGCAAGCCCGGGGATCTGGCCAAGAAGGGCCGCCGGGGCTATGAAAACACCCCCGAACCGCGGGTCTGGCGCGTGGCCTTTGCCCGCACGAACAACACGCCTCTGCCGCTGACCGAGGTCTATGGCAACGAAAACACCGCCCAGGCCATCGGCGGCGCGATCAACGCGTGGTTTGGCAAGCCCGGCTGACCATGCGCATCACCCTATCCACTCCGCACCGACTGATCCTTGAGGACCGCCCCTGGGTTCTGGGCATCATCCTGACACTGGCGATCCTGTTTCCGCTGCTTCTGGCGCTGGCCACTTGGCGCGATGCCCCTTGGCTTGCCTTTGCGATGGGGCTGGTTGCGGCCATGTTCGGGGCGGCCTTCGTG
>CAIXBE010000129.1 GCA_903917595.1 uncultured Rhodobacterales bacterium | reverse complement strand
GTTATCATGAAAAAAATTGGCGCATGCGGACCGAACTGCCGCAAACGCAGGCTTTTCCGCCGGCGGGTTCGGGCGACTTTCCAGCTCATCATTGGGTTGCTGGTGGTCATCATGGTTTCGGAGTCCTTTCACTGTCGCTTCCGGGGATGATTGAATCCCGGTCCCTCCAGACCCGCAGGGACCGAATGAGCGGTCCCACGCCGTATTCACTGAGCGCGAATGTCCGCTTGCGGTCCGGCGCCAGGGGATAGGACAGGACGGTGTCGATCCGCAGTTCGCGGTCAACCCAGACTCGCAGTTGCGAGCCGCGCTTTTCGACTCGCAGGGTATGGTCCCCCACCTCCGGCATCGGCCGCGGATCCCGCGCCAGCAGCGTCCACTCCGACGGGTGGAGGCTGTCCACTTCGATGCCATTGGGATACTGCGCGGCGGCGAAGACGACGCGATAGCCGTCGAAGCTGTCGCCGTCCACAGCCATCTGCAGCGACCACTTGGGGTTTCGATCCAACGTCCGATCCGCCTGCGGACTTGGATCGCCATCCAAAGCGGGTGCGACAGTCAGATCGACCTCGATCGCCACGTCTCCGCCGACCGGTTCAGTCCAACGCGTGACCACCAGCCCGTGCTGCGGGCCGAATGTTTGTTTGATGTCCGCAAACCGCAGACCACCGTCCTCCAGCCGGACGCCGTTGGGCGCATCTACGATCTTCCGTTGGGCGGTGTGCAGGCTCGGGCTGTCACAGAACACCGTCTCCAGTTGCGGCGGCATGGCCTGCATGGTGCGGAAGTCCAGGTTGCAGACCGGCACCCATGAGTTTACTCCTTTGATATCGGCCGTGCAGGCTTCATGGGCAGCCACCTCGACGCGCTGACCGCCCCGGGCCTCGGAATTCCAGCTCACACGTCCTTCGAGGACTCGCACCCGCGACTCTACCGGCACTGCGAGCAAATCAAACGCCGTGCCGAGCACCGTCAATTCCCCGTGTGGGGTCTGGAAGACCAGCGGCTGGCCCGGTGGCTGTTTCGCCACGTCGCAATGCACCATGCCGGCCTTCACTTGGACTTGGTGCGCAGCGTTTTCCCGAAGGAAGCCCACATCCGTCGAGCCATCCATGCGGATGCTCGTCCCATCGGCCAGGCGCAGTTCCGCCGAGGCGTTCGGGCCGGTGCGGATACGCTCGTCGGGCCTGATCCGTCTGCCGGTCTCGGCGGGGATCCGCTGGCCGCCCTGCAGGATCTCCACATCCCCCTGGGTTGACGCGATGGTCGGCTGCAACCCACCCGACGGCCAAAGCACAAACAGCATCACAAACCCGGCCGCCATGGCCGCAGGCGCAAACCACCGGAGCCAGCGCGGCGCGGAACTCAGAGGCACGATGCCTTGGCTCCACCTGGCCTTGCGCTCGATGATCGCCACGATGCTTTCCTCACGCAGATGGCTCACCAGCGCCTGCTCATCCACCAGCAGGCGCGACATGATCTTTCGTGCCTCCGCCTCTTCACGCAGCAGGGTGTTCAACTCCGCGTGCGCGGCTTCGTCACGCTCCTCGCGCGCCCGGTGCAGCAGGGTGAGCAGGCGCATTACCAGAGACTTCAGGTCGGCGTTCATGATACAGTCCTCAGTTGTTGTTCGATGCACTGGTGCAATTGCAGGCGCAGGCGCAGCAGCGTCATCTTGATGGCGCTCGCGCTGCGGTTCGCGGACTGCGCGAGATCACGCACCCCCTGTCCGGCAATGTAATACGCGTGGAGCAGTCCGCGCTGCTCCGGTTTGAGCCGCTCCAGGCACCCAGCCAGCGCCTCACGCCGCTCCGCAAAGATCAATGCCGCCTCCTCTGTCTCATCCACCATTGCCAGCATCACATCCTCGTCGAAAACCAGCCGGTCGCGCATCCGGTCCCGTATATGCGACAGCGCGACAAACCGCGCCACCGCGAAGGCCCACGGGAGAAACGGCGTGTCCGGGTCCCACTCGGCCGCCTTCTGCCAAAGCTTGACACACGTGGCCTGCAACACCTGCCGGGCATCCTCGTGCCGCGCCACTTTGGCGTGGCAAAACGCCTCCAGCGCCGGCTGATGCCGGGTCAGTGCCTCAATGAACCGCTTTTGTGCCATGTCACGGGTAAATTCCACAAGGAAGCATCCCGGTCACAAATCATTTGGAAAAAAATTGATTCCTGATGCTCCGCGGGTGACGGAGAGTTGCTTTCCCATCAAGTTCATTGGGTTGTTGCTTACGCCGGGTGCGCCAGCCTGGCAGACATCGTTTCTGCCAAAATGCTGGCGACGCTGTGGCAATCAGCAGTTCTACGTTTCGCTTTATATAGGCATTTCGTAGCCCTTGCGGCGCGGACGATCCTGCATGGCGGCGGCATCCTTGTCGCCGACGATCTGCTCGGTCTTCGGGTCCCACTTGATCGCGCGTCCTAGTCGTTGTGCGATGCCGGAGAGCTGGCAGATGGTGCCTGTGCGGTGGCCCACCGTGGCCGGGCAAATCGTAGGTTTACGCGTCTCAATCGACACGATGAAATTCGTGCGATGCTCCTTCGACTCATACACCTGCACATCGTTCGGGCCGTATACGTGACGGAGTAGCTCCTTCGGGGAGGCATCCACCTTTCCGCGGTCCACAAAAACTTCACCCTTGGTGCCGACGAAGCGGATCGAATGGCCGTTATCGGGATTTTTCTTGTCGCGCCAGACGGTGATGCCGTC
>CAIXBE010000128.1 GCA_903917595.1 uncultured Rhodobacterales bacterium | reverse complement strand
GACCGCGCCCGGATGCGGCGGCAGACCTCCAGCCCGTCAACCTCGGGCAGGCCCTGATCCAGCACGATCAGGTCCGGGGCTTCCCGCGCGGCCTGCATCAGGGCGGTCTGACCATCGGCGGCGGTGATGACGGAAAACCCCGCCCGCGTCAGCGCAAGGCTGACCAGCGACCGCAGGTTCGGGTCATCATCCACCACGAGGATCTTCATGCGCCGCCTCCTTTACCCCATCCAGATAACGGCGCACCCGCCACTTGCGAAAGCCCCAATCGCGCCAGCCTTTGATGTTGGGGCCATCCAGCGCGCAAGCACCGTAGGTGTCGCCGTATTCGTCAATCCGCAATGGTCTGCGTCCTGAGGCCACAATCGCCGCATCCGCCGTCGCGGGCAGGGTGCAGATATAGCCATCGTCGGCAAAGTCCGGGCGCGACAGGTTCTGGGTCGCGATGATCGCCGCAAAGTTCACGAAACAGGCGGCATAGAGCGTGGCCAGCCCCAAGCCCGCCGAGCGGACTAGAAGCCAGCGGTTCGGCAAGTCGCGCCAGACCTGCCAGCCGATCAGGCCCAGCCCGGCCCCGACCAGCCCCATCCAGATCGCCGCATAAAGCCGCAGGTAAGTCAGCCCGAACGCCTCGACATACAATTCCAGCCGCAGCAGGGCCGACACGGTCAGCAACAGGTTCTGCGCCAGCCACATCAGCAAAAGGCGACGCAGCCACGGGTTTTCGCGCGCAAAGGGGCGGGCGGCAAGGGCGAAGGCTCCGGCCAGAAGCGCGGTTGCCAGCAAGGGATAGGCCCCACGATGGGCGTATTCCGCCGCCGTCATGCCGGAAGGTAAGCTGGCCCCACCCCAAAGGTAGGCCGCGTCCATCAGGGTTTGCAGCCCGAGGATGGCGTTGAACAGCACCAATCCGCGCAGGACGGACGCAGGCCCCGGGCCGGGAATTTGCGGCAGGGTCGCCGGTCTGGCGGCAACCACAGGCCGGGGCGACGCAATCATCGGCCAGACGACCAAAGCCGCGCCGACCCAGAACAGCCCGCGCGCAAGGAGGGTGCCGTCGGACTTGATCTGCAGCATCCGCGCGAAAGCATCCCCAAGGATCGGGTTCGCCTGAACCAGCAGCGCGGTCAGGATCAACGCGCCGCCCACAGGGAAGGCCCAGGCCTTTGCATGGCGGTGAATGTCGCGGGCCGAGGCGCCTTGCTGCGCCGTCCGGGCCAAGGCAAACCCGTCCACCGCGCCGCGCAGGGGCAGGTCGCGCAACAGGCGCAGGGCGCGGGGGCCAAGGGCATTAGCCCCGCCTGTGGTCCATGCCAGACTTGTCAACAACCCGGCCAGAAGAAAGCCAAGCGACATGTGTTGCAGATGCTCCACCACCGGCAGGGCGCTGGCCAGAAGCAGAAGGGCAGGGCGCAGACGGTCACGGCCCGGGGAAAGGATCATCGCCACGCCAAGGATCGCCGCCGCAAAGACGGCAAGCGACAGGCCGGGGAAGTGGCCGTAAAACAACAGGTCCGCCAAGGCCACCAGCCCAAGCAGGGCCACGGCCGATCGGGTGGTCCCGCTGACACTCCCCAAAGGGCGTCGCCCTTGAACGACAGGCCCCGGCCCCTCGCCCGCAAACCACCACATGTCGCAGGTCAGCGCGCGCGGCACCCCGCGGATTTCCCAGTCATTTGCCATTGATCGCCCCTTTCGGCCCTTGTTGCCGAAAGCTTTCGCATGACTTCCGTGCAGCCGCCGCGCGCGGGCTGTGCAGATTTCGTGCAGGGGGCTGGGCGGAACCTAGCCCCGCAGGCCGGTCAGGGCCAACAGGTTGCCGACCAGCGCCAGCACCGCCAGCAGGATCGTGGGGCCAGCCGACATAAGAAAGCCCACCAGCCGCCGCGACGGATCGGCGACATAGGCCCGCCAATAGACGATGCGCCCCACAAGGTAGACCGCACCCAGTCCAGCGACCAGAAGATAGGGCCAGTAGACCGCCGCAAGATACAGCGCGGGCAGAAAGGCGACCAGCGTTTCCAGCGTGTTCATCTGCACGCGCACCATGCGTTCAAAGCCTTCGTGGCCGGTCATCGCCGGGGCCTTGACGCCATACTTTCCACGGGCCTCGCCGGTCAGTTTGCCGAAGAACAGATATTGCAGGACCGCAAGGATGGCGATCAGGTGGACAGCGTGCATGGGTATCTCCGATCAGGGCAAGGGCTTTTGGCAAGCTTTGGCAGGGCTTAGCCCAAAGCAGTCGGGCGGCGCAACCACAAGTGGCAGGGCGGCGCTTCACCCGGCCAGTTGGACGCCCGTCCCCCACCCCTCGCATTTGCGCATCAGATCGGGCGGTAGCGGCTGGTCGGTGAACACGGTCGAGATTTCCGACAGAGACGCCAGCCGCGCCGGGGCCGACCGGTCCAGTTTTGACTGGTCCATGGTCAGATAAACCCGCCGCGACTGCTGGATGATCGTCTTCGACACCCGCACTTCCGCCAGATCGAAGTCCAGAAGATCGCCGTCGCGGTCCAGCGCCGACACGCCGATCACCGCGTAATCGACCTTGAACTGTTCAAAGAAATGCGTGGTCAGCTCGCCCACCAACCCGCCATCGGTGCGCCGCAGGGTGCCGCCGGCCACCACGATCTCGCAGCCCGGATTGGCGACCAGAATGTTGGCGACATTCATGTTGTTGGTAATGACGGTGATGTTGCGATGCGCCAGCAGTTCCCGCGCGACGGCCTCGGTCGTGGTGCCAAGGTTCAGGATCAGGCTGCAGTTGTCCGGGATCGCCGCCGCGCAGGCCTTGGCGATGGCGGCTTTCGCGGCCTCGTTCATCCGGCGCCGCGCCTCATAGCCGATATTGGCGACACCGGTGCGCAGGACCGCCCCGCCATGCACCCGGTCCAGATGGCCCGCGTCGGCAAGGTCCGACAGGTCGCGCCGGATCGTCTGCAGCGTCACGTCAAAGCGCTGGGCCAGATCATCGACCACCACACGGCCGTCGGCGCGCGCCAGTTCAAGGATTTCGGTCTGTCGAAAGTTCAGCGCCATGTCCGGTTCCTTTTTCTTCGTATCCGGCGGTTTCGCTTTCTGCCACGAGATCCGCTCCCTGTCAGGAAAATTTTCGCTTCTACAGGCACGCGTGGATTTGCGCTTGCAGAAAGTATCGTTCTGGTTGTGAAAAAGAACGTCCTGAAAGTTCGCTTTGCCGAAAAGCACGCGTAAACGAATAAATTATGTTGACGAGTCTGTGACAATCAGCGCAGTTTTCGCGCCGGGGGAGGAAACGGCGTGACAGACAAGACCGCAAAGGTTGTAACCGACCTTTTCATCATCGGTGGCGGGATCAATGGCTGCGGCATCGCCCGCGACGCCACTGGCCGTGGTCTGACGGTCACGCTTGCCGAACAGGGCGACCTTGCGCAGGGCACCTCATCAGCCTCGACCAAGCTGTTTCACGGCGGGTTGCGGTATCTGGAGTATTTCGAATTCGGTCTGGTCCGAAAGGCGCTGGAGGAACGCGAAACCCTTCTGGTCGCGATGCCCCATATTTCCTGGCCGCTGCGCTTTGTGCTGCCGCTGTCGCCGGGAATGCGGTTTGAAAGCGACACGCCGACGTCACGCCTCTTGCGCTGGGTGATGCCCTGGGCGCGCGGGCGCAGGCCCGACTGGCTGATCCGGCTGGGGCTGTTCCTTTACGACACGTTGGGCGGCCGCAAGATCCTGCCCGCGACCCGTACCGTGGACCTGGCCCGCGACCCGGCAGGTGCGCCGTTGAAATCCCAGTTCCGCAAGGCGTTCGAATATTCCGATTGCTGGGTCGAGGATTCGCGGCTGGTCGTCCTGAACGCCCGCGACGCGGCCAACCGTGGTGCGCAGATCCTGACCCGGACCCGCGTGACCAGCGCCAGCCGTCAGGGCGATCTGTGGGAAATCACGACCGAAGGCCCACAGGGGCGCGAAACCCACCTTGCCCGCGCTTTGGTCAATGCCGGTGGGCCATGGGTGACCGACGTGATCCAGAACGTCGCGCGGATCAATTCCTCCGAAGGCATCCGGTTGGTGCGTGGCAGCCATATCGTCACCCGCAAGCTGTTTGACACGCCGCAGGGCTACTTCTTTCAAGGCACCGATGGGCGGATCATCTTTGCCATTCCCTATGAGCAGGATTTCACCCTGATCGGCACCACCGACAAGGACCATCAGGCCGCCCCGGGCGACGTGTCGTGCAGCGATGAGGAACGCGATTACCTGCTGGCCTTCGCCTCGCAGTATTTCGCCCGTCCGGTCACGAAAGAGGACGTGGTCTGGACCTATGCCGGGGTCCGCCCGCTGTATAACGACGGTGCCAAATCGGCGACGGCGGCGACCCGCGACTATGTCCTTAGCCTTGACCAGTCCGGCGCGCCCTTGCTGAACGTCTTTGGCGGCAAGATCACCACCTACCGCCGTCTGGCCGAGGAAGCGCTGGCCAAGCTGATGCCGTCCTTTCCCGGCGCGGGGGCCGACTGGACTGCCCGCGTAACCCTGCCGGGCGGGGATTTCCCGCATGACGGCGTGCAGGCCCTGACCGAAAAGCTGCGCGCGCGCTATCCGTTTCTGACGCCTTACTGGGCGGGCCGGATGATCCGCGCCTACGGGACCGAGGCGTTTGCCGTTCTTGGCGATGCGGCAACACCCGAGGCGTTGGGCCAGGATTTCGGTGCTACACTGACCGAAGCCGAACTGCGCTGGCTGATGGCAAAGGAATACGCGGTGACGGCCGCCGATGTGGTTTGGCGGCGGTCCAAGCTTGGGCTGCGGATGACGGCCGACCAGATCGCGGCGCTGGACCGCTTCATGATGACGACCTCCGCCCGGGCGATCAGCCCTGCGGCGGAATAGGGGGATGCAATGACTTTGGAATTCGCAGGCGTGTCGCGGTCGGTCGGGGGGAAGATGCATATCCACCCCACTGACCTGCGCCTAGAGAACGGCACGATGAACGTGCTTTTGGGCCCGACGCTGGCGGGCAAGACCAGCCTGATGCGGCTGATGGCAGGGCTTGACCAGCCGACCACGGGCCGCATCCTGTGGAACGGGCAGGACGTGACCGGCGTCCGGGTTCAGGACCGCCGCGTCGCCATGGTCTACCAGCAGTTCATCAACTATCCGGGGATGACCGTCTTTGATAACATCGCTTCGCCCCTGCGGCTGATGGGCAAGCCTGCGGCCGAGATTGACCGGGCGGTGCGCGAAACCGCCGAAATGCTGCGCCTGACCCCGATGCTGAAGCGCAAGCCGCTGGAATTGTCGGGCGGCCAACAGCAGCGTTGCGCCCTTGCCCGGGCGTTGGTGAAAGGGGCCGGGCTGGTCCTGCTGGACGAACCGCTGGCCAACCTGGACTACAAACTGCGCGAGGAGCTGCGCATCGAAATCCCCCGCATTTTCGAGGCGTCCGGCGCGATCTTTGTCTATGCCACCACCGAACCGGAGGAGGCCTTGTTGCTGGGTGGCAACACCGCCGCCCTTTGGGAAGGCCGGGTGACCCAGTTCGGCCCGACGCCACAGGTCTACCGCCTGCCCGCCGATGCGACGACGGCGCGGGTCTTTTCCGACCCGCCGATGAACTTTCTGCCCTGCCGGAAGGAAGCCCACCGCCTGACCTTTGGCGACAGCGCCCATGCCCCGACCACCGGGGCGATCGGCGATCTGCCCGACGGCACCTATCTTGCGGGGTTCCGCGCCAACCATGTGACGCTGAACCGCCATTCCGGCAATGCGGTGGAATTCCGCTGCACTGTAGCTGCGACCGAAATCACCGGGTCGGAAACCTTTGTGCACCTTACCCACGGCAATGACCGCTGGGTCGGGCTGGTGCATGGTGTCCACCAACTTGTCGCCGGAAGCCAGACCTCGGTCTGGGTCGATCCGGCGCATGTGTATCTCTTCGACAGCGCGGGACGCCTTGCCGCCCCTGCCCCTTACGCGAAGGCGGCCTGAGCCATGTCCCGGATCACGCTTTCCAATCTGGCCCACAGCTACCTTGCCAACCCCAAGGGCGATGATGACTTTGCGCTGAAGGAAATGGACCATGTCTGGGACGACGGCGGGGCCTATGCGCTGCTTGGTGCCTCGGGCTGTGGCAAGACGACACTTCTGAACATCATCTCGGGCCTTGTGCGCCCAAGCCAAGGCCGGGTGCTGTTCGGCGACCGCGACGTGACCGATGCGGCCACGACCGAACGCAACATCGCGCAGGTGTTCCAGTTCCCGGTGGTCTACGACACGATGACCGTGCGCGAAAACCTTGCCTTTCCGCTGCGCAACCGGGGCATGGACGCGGGCTATATCGCCAAGCGCGTTAACCAGATCGCCCAAATGATCGGGATGGAGGACATCCTGTCGAAAAAGGCCCGTGGCCTGACCGCCGACGCCAAGCAGAAGATCAGCCTTGGCCGCGGCATGGTGCGCGAGGATGTGAACGCCATCCTGTTCGACGAACCGCTGACGGTCATCGACCCGCACATGAAATGGGAGCTGCGCACCCAGCTTAAATCGCTGCACCGCGAATTTGGCCACACGATGATCTACGTCACCCACGACCAGACCGAGGCGCTGACCTTCGCCGACAAGGTGGTGGTGATGCACGAAGGCCGCGTCGTGCAGATGGGCACGCCCGAGGAATTGTTTGAGACCCCCGCGCATACCTTTGTCGGCTACTTCATCGGCTCGCCGGGGATGAACCTTCTGGACGCCGAAATTTCGGGATCCGAGGCGCGCCTGCAAGGTGTCTCGGTTGAACTGGGTGCGGTCTATGGGCCAACATCGGGCCGCACCCAGATCGGCATTCGCCCGGAATATGTGACCGTATCGGATGAGGGTCTGCCGGTCACCGTCAAACGGGTCGAGGATGTGGGCCGTCACCGCATCGTGCGCGCCGAACTGGGCGGCCAGCCCCTGAATGCGATCCTGCCCGAAGGCATGGCGGTCCCCGGCGACAACGCCCGCGTCGCGTTCGCTCCGGCCAAGATCAACGTCTACGCAAATGACTGGCGCGTTGCGCCGTCTGACATCGGGCGGGGGGCCTGACATGGACAAGACCCAGAACAACAAGGCCTGGTTTTTGGTCCTGCCGGTGCTTTTGCTGGTCGCATTCTCGGCCGTGCTGCCGCTGATGACCGTCGTCAACTACGCCTTCAACGACACCTTCGGCCAAAACGAATTCTTCTGGGAGGGGTTGGGCTGGTTCGAGGACATGGTAAGTTCAGAGCGCCTGCATGATGCGCTGGGGCGGCAGATCCTGTTTTCCGGCATCATTCTGGCCATTCAGGTGCCGCTGGGCATCTTCATCGCGCTGAACATGCCGAAAAAGGGCTTCTGGTCCAGCCTGGTGCTTATCCTGATGGCATTGCCCCTGTTGATCCCGTTCAACGTAGTCGGCACGATCTGGCAGATTTTTGGCCGCGTCGACATTGGCCTTCTGGGTCACACGCTTGCGGCGATGGGCGTCGACTATAATTATACCAATGACGCGCTGGACGCTTGGATCACCCTTGTGGTGATGGATGTCTGGCACTGGACCTCGCTGGTGGCCCTTTTGTGCTATGCCGGACTGCAGTCGATCCCGCAGGCCTATTATCAGGCCGCCAAGATCGACCAGGCGACGCGGTGGAGCATCTTCCGCTATATCGAGCTGCCGAAGATGAAGGGCGTCCTGCTGATCGCCGTCCTTCTGCGCTTCATGGACAGCTTCATGATCTATACTGAGCCTTTCGTGCTGACCGGCGGCGGCCCCGGCAACTCGACCACCTTCCTGTCGATCGACCTTGCCAAGATGGCGACCGGCCAGTTCGACCTTGGCCCCGCCGCTGCGTTCAGCCTGATGTATTTTTGCGTCATCCTGCTGATCTCGTGGGTCTTCTATACCGTGATGACCAACCTTGACCGCGAGGAGAACCGTTGATGCAGTCCCGCTCCTCAGCCGTCGTGATGACGATCTACCTGCTGTTCCTGTTGATCCCGATCTACTGGCTGATCAACATGAGCCTGAAGACGAATACCGAGATCACCTCGACCTTCTCGCTTTGGCCGCAGACCTTTACCCTGCAGAACTATGTGACCATCCTGACCGATCCCAGCTGGTACATGGGCTATGTCAACTCGCTGATCTACGTCACGCTGAACGTGGTCATCTCGCTGACCGTGGCGCTGCCGGCGGCCTATGCGTTCAGCCGCTACAACTTCATGGGCGACAAGCACCTCTTCTTCTGGCTGCTCACAAACCGAATGGCCCCGCCGGCCGTCTTTGCGCTGCCGTTCTTCCAGCTTTATTCGTCGGTCGGGCTTTTCGACACCCACATCGCCATCGCCCTTGCGCATTGCCTGTTCAACGTGCCCCTCGCCGTCTGGATCCTTGAAGGTTTCATGCGCGGCGTGCCGAAGGAAATAGACGAAACCGCCTATATCGACGGCTATTCCTTCCCGAAGTTCTTCGTGAAGATCTTCATGCCCCTGATCGCCAGCGGCATCGGGGTGGCGGCCTTCTTCTGCTTCATGTTCTCGTGGGTAGAGCTTCTGCTTAGCCGCACGCTGGCCACCGTGAACGCCAAATCCATCGCCGCCACGATGACCCGCACGGTCAGCGCGTCGGGCATGGACTGGGGTGTCCTTGCCGCCGCCGGGGTCCTGACCATCGTGCCGGGGGCCTTGGTGATCTACTTCGTCCGCAACTACATCGCCAAGGGCTTTGCCCTGGGAAGGGTGTGACATGACCGCCACCAACTGGACCACGATCTACGCTGGCCTTGCCGCCCTGATGACGGTGATCCTTGGCCTCCTCCTCTGGGCCGTCCCTGTCACGGATGAGGGCGTGCGCGAATGGACCGGCCAACTGATCCCAGGCTTCTGGATGGCATGGACCTTTCCGGTCGCGCTGTTCTTCTGGATCATTGCCAGCCTGCTGATCATCATGACCCTGCTGGCAATCCGCTATCCCGAAACCCCGCGTGTCGGCATTCTGGCGATCGAGACCACGCGCGGCGACCGGTTGTTCATTTCGCTCTTGGGCTCGGCCTTCATCCACTTGGGCTGGCTCTTTCTCATCGGCACCGCCCTGTTCTGGGGCGCGCTGATCCTCTCCCTTGTCTATGCAGCAGCGGTGTTTCGCTGGGTGTAGCGGGGGCAAACGACGCCGGATGGCTGGGCCAAACCCTGCCACCGGTCGGACTACGAAGAAACGGACGTCTCACAATCTGGGAGGATGAACTTATGAGACTGAGGAAAACCGCAACTGCCATGGCGCTTGCGCTGGTGGCGTTCCAGGCCCCGGCCTGGGCTGACATCGAGGCGGCGAAAGCCTTCCTTGATGCCGAGATCGGCGATCTGTCCACCCTGGACCGCGCCGGACAGGAAGCCGAACTGCAGTGGTTCATCGACGCCGCCGCCCCCTATGCGGGCATGGAAATCAAGGTCGTGTCGGAAACCATCGGCACCCATGAATACGAATCCAAGGTGCTTGCCCCGGCGTTCGAGGCGATCACCGGCATCAAGGTCACCCATGACCTGATCGGCGAAGGCGACGTTGTCGAAAAGCTGCAGACCCAAATGCAGACCGGCGAGAACATCTATGACGCCTATATCAACGACTCTGACCTGATCGGCACCCACTGGCGCTATCAGCAGGCCCGCAACCTGACCGACTGGATGGCAGGCGAAGGCGCTGCGGTCACCAACCCGGGGCTGGACCTTGCCGACTTCATCGGCACGTCCTTCACCACTGGGCCGGACGGCAAGCTTTACCAGCTTCCCGACCAGCAGTTCGCGAACCTTTACTGGTTCCGCTACGACTGGTTCAACGACCAGAAGACCAAGGACGACTTCAAGGCCAAGTATGGCTATGACCTGGGCGTTCCGGTCAACTGGTCGGCCTATGAGGACATCGCCGAGTTCTTCACCGGCCGCGACATGTCCTATGCCGGTGGCCCGGCGACCGGCGTCTATGGCAACATGGACTACGGCAAGAAGGACCCGTCCCTCGGCTGGCGCTATACCGACGCGTGGATGTCCATGGCCGGTATGGGCGACGTGGGCGAACCGAACGGCCTGCCGGTCGACGAATGGGGCGTTCGCGTGGACGAAAACAGCCGTCCGGTTGGTTCCTGCGTAACCCGCGGCGGCTCGACCAACGACGCTGCGGCAGTCTATGCCGTCACCAAGGCGATCGAATGGCTGCAGAAGTACAGCCCGCCGGAAGCGGCTGGCATGACCTTCGGTGAGGCTGGCCCGGTTCCTGCTCAGGGTGCGATTGCCCAGCAGATGTTCTGGTACACCGCCTTTACCGCCGCGTCTGTCGTCGAAGGCACCCCGGTCATGAACGAAGACGGCACGCCCAAGTGGCGCATGGCGCCTTCGCCGCATGGCGTCTACTGGCAGGAAGGCCAGAAGATCGGCTATCAGGACGCTGGTTCCTGGACGCTGATGCAAAGCACTCCCGTTGACCGCGCGCAGGCTGCCTGGCTTTACGCGCAGTTCGTGACCTCGAAGACCGTGGACGTGAAGAAGGCCCATGTCGGCCTGACCTTCATCCGCGAATCGACGATCCAGCACGCGTCCTTCACCGAACGCGCGCCGAAACTGGGTGGCCTGATCGAGTTCTACCGCTCGCCAGCCCGCGTCCAGTGGTCGCCGACCGGCACCAACATCCCGGACTATCCGAAGATGGCGCAGCTGTGGTGGCAGAACATCGGCGATGCCATGTCGGGTGACAAGACCCCGCAGGAAGCGCTGGATGCCCTGTGCGAAGAGCAGGAAAAGGTGCTTGAGCGGATCGAGAAATCGGGCGTTCAGGGCGACATCGGTCCGAAGATGGGCGAAGTGATGGACGCTCAGTTCTGGCTTGACGCTCCCGGTGCTCCGGTAGCCAAGGTCGAAAACGAAAAGCCGATGGGCGAGACGATCGCCTATGACGAGCTGATCAAGTCCTGGCAGTAAGCAACGATCGCGGGCGGCGCCAGACGGTGCTGCCCGCACCAAATTTCTTCGAAGAAATTTGCAGGAATTTTCGAAAATTCTTGCACCCCGGGCCAGTGTTCCGCACGATCTCAACCGTTAAGACTTCCTGAACGCTCGCGCGCAACCCCTTGGATTCAAGCGCCCCGCTTCCCCTGTCCAGCGTGGACACATCTTCCTGCAGGCCCGACCCATGACCCATATCCTTGCCCCCCATATCCTTGCGATAGACCAAGGCACCACCTCGTCCCGCGCGATCCTGTTTGACGCAAGCTTGCGTCCGGTCGCCTCCGCCCAGGAAGAATTCCCGCAATCATACCCCCACCCCGGCTGGGTCGAACATGACCCCGCCGACCTTTGGTCGACCGTCGCCGGGACCGCCCGCGCCGCGATTGAAAAGGCCGGGGTTTCGGCGGCTTCCATCGCCGCCATCGGCATCACCAACCAGCGCGAGACGACGCTGATCTGGGACCGCGCCACCGGCCAGCCGATCCACCGCGCCATCGTCTGGCAAGACCGCCGCACCGCCGACACCTGTGCCGCCCTCAAGGCCGTCGGGCATGAACCGATGATCACCGCCCGCACCGGATTGCTGCTGGACCCGTATTTTTCCGGCACCAAGATCAAGTGGCTCCTCGACCACGTCGAGGGCGCGCGTGACCGGGCCAACCGGGGCGAGCTGGCCTTTGGCACCGTCGATACCTGGTTGATCTGGAACCTGACCGGCGGAAAGGTCCACGCAACGGACGCAACCAACGCCAGCCGCACGCTGATCTACAACATCGCAAAGGGGGAGTGGGACGCCGATATCTGCGGGCTGCTGGACATCCCGATGTCCCTCCTTCCCGAAGTCCGCGACAGCGCCGCAGCCTTCGGCATGACCCGCCCTGACCTTTTCGGCCGCGAGATCCCGATCCTTGGCGTCGCGGGCGACCAGCAGGCGGCCACGGTCGGGCAGGCCTGTTTCAGTCCCGGCATGATGAAATCCACCTACGGAACCGGCTGCTTTGCCTTGCTGAACACCGGGGCCGACATGGTGCCGTCGAAGAACCGCCTGCTGACCACCATCGCCTATCAGTTGAACGGCAAGCCGACCTATGCCCTTGAAGGGTCTATCTTCATTGCCGGCGCGGTGGTGCAATGGCTGCGCGACGGTCTG
This sequence comes from uncultured Rhodobacterales bacterium, assembly GCA_903917595.1. Taxonomy (GTDB): domain Bacteria; phylum Pseudomonadota; class Alphaproteobacteria; order Rhodobacterales; family Rhodobacteraceae; genus Tabrizicola; species Tabrizicola rara. The sequence continues at coordinate 40,000 of CAIXBE010000128.1, read as the reverse complement.
AAGATCATCCGCGACGCCAAGGAAACCCAGCCCCTGGCGGAAGCTGCCGAGGAGGCGCAGGGCGTGATTCTGGTGCCCGCCTTCACCGGCCTTGGCGCGCCCTATTGGCGGCCGGATTGCCGGGGGGCGATCTATGGGCTGACGCGGAACTCCGGCCCAGCCGAACTCGCCCGTGCGGCTTTGGAATCGGTCGGCTATCAGACCCGCGACCTGTTGGAGGCGATGCGCGCCGACTGGGGCGCTGCTGCCGACGGCGTCCTGCGGGTCGATGGCGGGATGACGGCCAGCGACTGGGCGATGCAGTTTCTGTCCGACATCATCGGTGCTCCGGTGGACCGGCCAAAGGTCACCGAAACCACGGCTTTGGGTGCCGCTTACCTTGCCGCGATGCAGGCCGGGATCATCGGCGGACCAGAGGAATTTGCCAAAGGCTGGGCGCTGGATCGCCGCTTTGCGCCTGCGATGGACGCAGCCACCCGCGACGCGAAATACGCGCGCTGGGGCAAGGCCGTCGCCGCGACGATGAGCCTGTGACCCCGTTTGCCATCACCGCCCCGGGTTGTATCCTGTTTGGCCGGGGTGAGGCGGCAAAGGCCCCTGCGATCCTGCGCGGGTTCGGGGCGCGCGGGGTGATCGTGCACGGGGCGAATGCAGCGCGCGCGGCCTGGCTGGTCGGGGCGCTGGGGTCGGAGGTTCTGGCCTTGCCTTGCGCCGGGGAACCGACCCTGGACGATCTTCTGACGGCATTGCAGGGGGCCAAGGGGTTCCGCCCTGATTGGGTCGCGGCCCTTGGCGGTGGGGCGGCGCTGGACATGGGCAAGGCGCTTGCCGCGCTGATCCCGGCCCCGGACGGGCCGATGCAACATTTGGAGGTCGTGGGCAAGGGTCTGCCGCTGGTCGCCGCCCCCTTGCCGTTCATCGCGATCCCGACCACCTCCGGAACCGGGGCGGAGGTGACGCGCAACGCGGTGATCGGCTTGCCGGAGCATGGCCGCAAGGTCAGTCTGCGCGATGACCGCATGGTGGCGCGGGTGGCGATTGTCGACCCGGCGCTGACCGATTTCTGTCCGCCCGGGGTGACGCTCGCCTCGGGTCTGGACGCAGTGACGCAGGTGATCGAGCCCTATGTGTCGTGCAAGGCGACGCCCTACACCGATGCGCTGACAAGACTGGCGATCGGGCCGGGGATGGCGGCGCTGATGCGGTTGATGGAGGGGGAGGACGCGCAGGCGCGTGACCGGCTGGCCTGGGTCAGCCTGTGCGGCGGGCTGGCGCTGTCGAACGGCGGGCTTGGCGCGGTGCATGGGTTTGCCGGGGTGATCGGCGGCATGACGGGTGCCGCGCATGGTGCGATCTGCGGGGCGCTGCTGGGGCCCGTATTGGCGGCGAACCTTGCAGCGACGACCGGCGAGGCGCACCTGCGGCTGGTCGAAGTCTGCACGCAACTGGCCGGGGCGCTGGGCTGCGCGGCGGACGCTGCACCAACAGCATTGCAGGACTGGGCCAGGTCGGCTGGTCTGCCGGGGCTGGCAGCGCTTGGGGTATATGCGGACAAGCACGCCGGGATAGTCACAGCGTCGCTGTCGGCTTCGTCGATGAAGGGCAATCCGGTTGCCTTGACCCCGGCTGCGCTGCACCGGGTTCTGCAACAAGCCTGAGGCAACCTGCGGGCGTCAGAAGACCCCCTGAACCTCATACATCACGGGTTCAAAGCCTTTGCACAACTCGTTGATATGGCGGTTCCGCTCACGCATCTCAGAGGTGCGCAGCATGGCCTGATAATCCTCGCGCCGCTGCCATTGCGAATAGTTGCAGACCCGGGTGCGCGCGTCATTCATGTGCAGGCCTGCGGCGATGAAACCGGGTTGAAGCCGGATGCAGGCGGCATAGGCGGCCTCCAGCGCCTCGATCAGATCGAAAGCCATGGCGGGGGTGGTGTCAAACGTGGTGATCACGGTCTGGCCGTGGAAATCCCTTGAAATCGTCGGCATGATGCGTCCTCCCTCGCGGGTCAGGATGACACGGTTCCCGTGACCTCGCATCGGATTTCTGGCCCCGCAGGTCAGTTTCCGGATAGCGGCCACCTGAAATTCCGCTCGCGCAGGCCGCTTGCCAAGGTCTAGTTGGTCAGCCCCAGGTTTTCCGGGCCGATGATATAAATCCCACCCGCCACAATCGTCACCACGGCCACGACCGCGAAGGCGATCTTCCAGATCGACCACGGGCGTTCGCCCTGAACCTCGCCGGTCTGGCCGTTGACCAGAAAGCGAAAGCTTTTGCCGTTGTATTTGTAGGCCGCCATCCAGACCGGCAGCAGGACGTGCTTGAAGGTCTCTTCCGACCAAGATGTGTCAACCGAGGTGACACGCTGTTCGTCGCCGCCGATGTCGCGGCGCACGTCGCCGTCGATCACTTGCGCCATCCGTTTGCGGGCGGTCCCGTGACCATCGGCAAGGGCGACCGTATAGCCTTCGGCCTGAAAACCGGCAAGAAATTCAGGGGTATAGGGCGTCAGTGCCCCAAGGTCCCACGGTTCCAGCGCATCGGCCAGACGGTTCGGCAGGCTGTGTGAAGCGATCACCAGCACATCGTCGAAATCGCGGGTGACATGGCCCGAGGCGGAATGCCAGCGGGTGTGCTGCACCTGCCGCGTCCGATTTTCCGACCTGCCGTCAACGGTGACCGTATAGTGTTCGGTCACATAGTAATGCTCACCTCGTTGGCCAGTATATCTTGAAGCGGTGTCGGCGTCGAAGGTCCAGTAGGGGACATAAATCCCGTTCATTGCCCGACCCTTGCGGGCATATTCCAATAGCGTGTTTGGCGCGAACCACAGTCGGCCCATCCAAGATATCATCGCCGCCCGTGCCTGCGCTTCGGTCAGCGCAAAGGGCACGAGACCCTGCGGCTTGATCAGCCGGTGGGTGCCGGTGTCCAGCACCACCGGGGTCGCGCAGAACGGGCATTCGGTGGCATGGGTCGCCCCCTCGATCTCGATCTGCGCGCCGCAGGACGGGCAAGAGGTGGTGCGGACATCGACCATCTCACCCTTCGGCAGGTCGTCGTGCAGACCGCGATCAAGGTCCAACTCACGCAGCGCATGGCCGCGCGTTTGCGCGGGCGGGGCAGATATCGCCTGTTCATGACCGCAATGGTCGCAGGTCAGGCTGGTTTGCCCTGGTGCAAATCGCAGCTGCGCGCCGCATTGCGCGCAGGGCCAGCGGTCTTCGGTGGTTGCGGTCATGGCAACGCTCAGGGCATTGGCGGTGGCGGGGGCAGGCTGTCCAGAAGCCGGGCAAGTTCGGTGTCGGCCGCCATTTTCCAGCCGTCCTGACCTTGGGTCCAGACGGTTGTTGCACGGGTCAGGCGGCCTTCGGACGCCAGCCTTGCAAGGTCACCTTCAGCAAAAGGCCCCAGCGTCGCGCCGTTTTCGGCCAGATGCCACAACTTGCCAGCGGGTGGTGGCGGAGGCGGGGGCGGAGCCGCAGCAGCGCCGGGAGCGCCATTGGGCGCAGCCCCCCATGGCCCCATGTTCTGCGCCATGCCCGCACCCATGCCAAAGCCCATGCCCGCGCCCATCGCGCCGCCCATGGCCCCGCCGGGTTGGTTCAGGGCTTCGGCGGCGTTGAACTGCATGTATTTGTTCAGGTCGCCGACGACGCCCATCGAACTGCGCTTGTCCATCGCCTTTTCCACCTCTTCGGGCAGGCTGATGTTTTCGACATAGAATTCCGGGATCGACAGCCCGTATTCGGCGACCTTCGGCGTGATCACATTGGCGATGACCTTGCCCAGATCCTCAAGGTTCGCGGCCATGTCCAGAACCGGGATGCCGGAACTGGCCAAAGCCTGAGATGCGGCCTGCACGATCTGGTTGCGGATCTGCATTGTCACTTCGTCGGTGGTGAACTCGCCATCGGTGCCGACGATTTCGGTCATGAACTTGCCCGCATCGGCCACCCGCAGCGAATAGGTGCCGAACGCCCGCAGCCGGACAGGGCCGAATTCGGGGTCGCGGGCCATGATCGGGTTCTTGGTGCCCCATTTCTGATCGTTGAAGCGGGTGGTCGAGACGAAATACACCTCGGACTGGAAGGGCGATTTGAAGCCGTGGTCCCAGTGCTGCAGCGTGGTCATGATCGGCATGTTGTTGGTCTCTAGCTGGTAAAGACCGGGGGTGAAGACATCGGCCAGCTGGCCTTCGTGGATAAAGACCGCCGACTGACCTTCGCGCACCGTCAGTTTCGCGCCCATCTTGATCGCCTGACCCCGCCGGTCAAAGCGCCAGACCATCGTGTCGCGCGTGTCATCAAGCCACGAGATGACGTCGATGAATTCGCCTTTGAGAAAATCGAAGACCATGGGTTCAATCCTTCAGGGTTTGGTCAACTGTCGCCGCCCAGAAGGCGACGTGCAAGCGAGAAGACGATGGTGCGGGCTTCGGCCGGGGACATGCCGGGGCGCAGTTCGGGGCTGTAAAGGATGCGCAGCAGCATTTCGTCATGCGCGGTCAGCAGGGCAAATTCCTCGTCGTCGTTGAAGATCGACGGGCGCGCGCGCGGGCTGTCGTTGGGCAGGCCAAGGCCTTGGGTGATTTCCTCGTGGATGCAGGACAGGCGCAGAAGGTCGGGGTGTTCGGCCCGGATCACCGCGAAAGCGCGGGTATAGGCACCGGAATTGCCTTCGGACAGGGCATAGACCAGACAATAGGTGGTGCGCGGCATCGCGGTGATCCCAGCCACGTCGCCGGGGGCAAGGCTTGGGATCACCGCGTGGACCTTTGGTGCCAGCGCCTCACGCTCATCTTCGGAAACAATGTGAATCCAGTAGTTTGGCGCGGAGTTGTCGAGCGTGATCGAATGGCCGGTCACAGCCGACAGGCGGGCGACAAAGCTGGCAATGTCGGCCAGATCGGCGGTCTGGCGGTCAAGGGGCACAGCATCGCCAAAGCGCACGGCGATGCGGATCGGCACCTCCCAGCGGCGGAGGCGGCTTTCGGTCTCGACCTGCACAAAGCCGCCGGTATCGCGGCGGTATTCGTCGAACAGCGCGACGCGCAGGAAGTTTTCGGCCAGCATGTCGGCGGTAAAGGGCACGTCTGCGCCGATGTCGCGGCGCAACAGCCCCTCACGGGTCAAGGCGGCCTGCACCTGCGCGTAATAGGCGAAAGCGGCGGCACTTTTCGGGGTGGGCGCAAGCGCCACCGGGGGGGCGAATGGGACAGAGGACGGGCGGTCAATCCCGGTCATGTCGCAGGCGGCCAGCAAGACCATGCTGGCCGTCAGGAACAGGAACCGGACTTTGCCCCGTGGCGTCATGCCTGCCGCCGGGTCAGACGGTGGCCGCAGGGGTCACGGTCCGCGCCTTTGCGGACGCAAGGGTGTCACGCAGATCGGCCTCCATCTTGACCAGATCGGCCTCGGCGGTGGCGCGGCGGGCCTTGCCTTCGTCGGCAATGGCAAGGCTTTCGTTGATCGTGGCGATCAGCGTCGCGTTGGCGGCCTTGACGGTTTCGATATCGAAGACACCGCGCTCCATCTCCTCGCGGACGACCTTGTTGGCGACCTGCAGGTTTTCGGCGTTGGCTTTGAGGAGTTCATTGGTCAGGTCATTGGCCCCGCGCACCGCCTCGGCCGCCTCGCGCGAACGCTGGATGGTGACGGCTTGGGCCAACTGGGTTTCCCACAAGGGCACGGTGTTCACGAGGGTCGAGTTGATCTTGGTGACAAGGCTTTTGTCGTTTTCCTGCACCAGCCGGATCGAGGGCAAAGACTGCATCGTCACCTGACGGGTCAGCCGCAGGTCATGCACCCGGCGTTCCAGATCGTCGCGGGCGGCGCGCATATCGCGCAACTCCTGCGCCTTCATCACCTGATCGGCTTCAGGCGCTGCGGCAACCTCGGCCTCTTTGGCGGGGATATCCTTGGCGTCAATCTCGGCCAGTTTCGCCTCACCTGCCGCGATGTACAGCGCCAGTTCGTTGTAGAAATCCAGCGTCTTGTCGTAAAGGATATCAAGGCTTTTGATGTCCTTCAGCAGGGTGTGTTCGTGGGTCAGAAGGTCGTTGGTGATCTTGTCGATCTGGCCTTGGACGTTTTCAAAGCGGGCGACGAACTTGGCGAAGGGGGCAGCGCGGCCCAGCAGTTTTTCCCACCAGCTGGAGTCCCGCCGCAGGTCCAGTTCGCTGACCGAAAAGCCGCGAATGGTGGTGACGATGTTGCGAAGACTGTCGCCAGCGGGGCCGACGTCCTTGTTCTTGACGTCCTGCAGCATGGCTTGGCTGATCACCTGCAGCTCGGCCTGGGCCGAGGACCCGAAGCTGATGATCGACTGGGTGTTGGTCAGGTCCACCTCGGCCATGCGCTTCTTGATCGCCTCGGCCTGCGGGGCGGGGGCGTCGGCAAGCGGGACGATTTCGGCCATGGGTTCGGCAAGGATGGTGGCGGTGACCTTCTCGACCTCGGTCAGAAGGGCGGTGGCGCTGGCTTGGGCGGTAGTGGTCATCGGGACTTCCCTCTTTGGTCAATGATCAAGCTTGAGCCGGTCGCGCAAGACCGCGACCTCGACATCAAGGTCGGTGCGGTTGTTTGACAGGAATGCGGTGGTCTTTTCGGCAAAGGTGGTTTCAAGGTCGGCCAGCAGCGATTCATAGTCGCTGCGTGCGCTGGCGTCGCGGGTCTGGGCGAAGTGGTCGGCGAATTTTACCGTCGCGTCGCGGGCCCCCAGAAGGTAGACCGACATGTACTTGCGCGCGGCGGTCAGGTCGCCGGGATCAGCCTCGATGGTGCGGAACATCGTGCGGGCGGCGGTGACGAACTGGTCGACGCGGCGCTCCAGACCCTTGTCGCCCGCGCGCAGAATCGCGTCGCGCATGGCCGTGAGGTATTTCTCGCCCTCGTCCACCGCCGAGGCGACGCGGTTGGTCTGGAAGGTGTCGATGCCTTCCATCCCCTTGTCGGCCATGGGATCTAGGCCAAAGCTGAACAGGTGCAGGCCTGCGCCGACCAGCGCGAAAAGGACTGGGTACAGCAGGCCTTGGGCGTCGATCACCCCGCCCACAGCCAACGCCGCGCCGGTCAGGACGGCCCCGGCAGCTTTTCGCGGAAAGGCTGGGCGGCGGGCAACCTTGCGGGCGGCGTAAGCGGCTTCGGCCTTGAGCCCCTCACGCGTAAGCCAGGCGGACAGGACCAGAAGGCCCCCGGCAGACAGACCCAGCAGCAGGTCGCGCGGGCCGTCGCCAAAGGCAGGGAACAGGAACAGGAAAGCCGACAGGAACAGGACGCCGGTGCGCCACTGGCCTGTGACCTTGGGGTCTGCAACCCCGACCGGGGCGTCAACCGGGCGATTGCCTTGGGGGGAGTGCTTGCCGCCAAAACGCTGTGCCATCATGCGCCCCCGGACCAGGCGACATAAGCAAGAAGGCCCATCAAAAGCGCGAAGGACAGGGTCCGCAATCCGCTTTCCGACATGGACTTACCCCAACCCAACCGACATTCCGCCAGACCTTAGCCGAAGCCCAAGCCCCTTGCCAGCAATCCCTAAGGGAAATCGGCGGCATTCTTCCCCCCGTTTTACACGGCTCTGTAACAGGAATGGCAGCGTTCAGCCCTTGCGCGGCCCGCCAGAGCGTGGAGCGGGGCGTGGGGCGGGGCGGGGGCCAGAACGGGTGTCCGCACGGTCAACAGGCTTGGCGGCAGGCTTGGCCGGGCGGGTGACCTTTTGCCAGGTCTCGGACAAGGCCCGCGCGCCTTCGCCCGGTTTCAGCGGCTTTTTCGGCGCGGGCTTTTCGCCGGTCCGCGGGCTTGGTCCTTCGGTCCGGCGCGGGGTGGTGTGGGGCGAGGGCATTTCCTCTTCGGTCATGCCCAACTGTTCGCGCAGGACCTTGGGGCGCAGCTCCTCGACCTCACCCGGTTGCAATTCGTTCAGGCGGAACGGGCCATAGGAGGTTCGGATCAGCCGGTTCACCGTCAGGCCGATATGGTCCATCGCGCGGCGGATTTCACGGTTCTTGCCTTCGCGCAGGCCGATGGTCAGCCAGGCATTGGCACCCTGATGGCGGTCGATCTTGACCTCCATCGGCTGAAAGCGTTCGCCGTCGATAGTGATGCCCTTGCGCAGGGGTTCAATTTCGGGCTCGGTCGGGTTGCCCTTGACCCGCACCCGGTATTTCCGCAGCCAGCCGGTGGATGGCAGTTCAAGCTTGCGCTTCAGCTCTCCATCATTTGTCAGCAGCAGCAGCCCTTCGGAGTTCAGGTCAAGCCGTCCGATCGACATCACGCGCGGCATGTCTTCTGGCAAATGGTCAAACACCGTATCGCGGCCCTTTTCGTCGGAAGCCGAGGTGACCAAGCCTTCGGGCTTGTAATACAGCCAAAGGCGCGGCGGTTCGGGGGCACCCACGGGTTCGCCCCGCACGGTGATCTTGTCGCGGGCGGTGACGTTCAGCGCGGGCGAGGTGATGACCTTGCCGTTCACGCTGACCTCGCCCAGCTCGATCATCCGTTCCGCCTCACGCCGCGAGGCGACACCGGCGCGCGACAGGACCTTGGCGATCCGCTCGCCTTCGGTTGCCTTGGCGGCGGCGGGTTTCGCGGTTGCAGGCTTTGCTGGGGCTTTGGGCTTTTCTTTTCCGGCCATGGACTTCATCCTTCGGCGCGGGGTGGCCGGATGGCCTAGGGTATTTGAGGACAGATGAAAGAGCAACGCGAAGCCTTCCGGTCCCACATGCAAGCCGCGCTGGACGAGGCGCGGGCGGCGGCGGCGCGTGGCGAAGTGCCTGTTGGGGCGGTTGTTGTGCGCGGCGGGCAGGTGGTGGCCCGGGCTGGCAACCGGACGCGGGAATTGTCCGACCCCACCGCGCATGCCGAAGTGCTGGCCCTGCGTGAGGCTTGCCGGCTGGCCGGGTCGGAACGTCTGACCGGCCATGACCTCTATGTCACGCTGGAACCCTGCCCGATGTGCGCCGCCGCGATTTCAGCCGCGCGGATCGGGCGGCTTTACTATGGGGCGGACGACCCCAAGTCGGGCGGTGTCGCGCATGGCGCGCGGGTGTTTTCCCACCCGCAATGTCACCACGCGCCCGAAGTTTATGACGGGATCGGCGCAGAGGAAGCCGAACTGTTGCTGAGAGGCTTCTTCGCGGCAAGGCGCTAGCCCTGTGCAGGCAAAGCCATCTGCTTGCGGGGCAGGGCGCGGGCGGCTAAACGGGGGGCAATCATTCGGGGGGCCCCATGGCCATTGACACAGACACCGCGCGCAAGGTCGCCAAGCTGGCGCGCATCCGGGTTGAAGAGGCTGACCTGCCAAAGCTGGCGGGCCAGTTGTCCGGTATTCTTGGCTTCATGGAAGAGCTGAACGAAGTCGACGTGACCGGGGTCGAGCCGATGACCAGCGTCACGCCAATGCGGCTGAAGCTGCGGGCGGACGTGGTCACCGACGGCAACATTCAGCCTCAGGTGCTGAAGAACGCGCCCGACGCGCGGGAAGGCTTTTTTGCGGTGCCAAAGGTGGTGGAATGAGCGCGAATACCTGGACCATTGCCGCCGCGCGGGATGCCCTTCGCAAGGGTGAGATTTCGGCCGTTGATCTGACCATGTCCTGCATGACCGCGATGGATGCGGGCGACGATCTGAATGCCTTTGTGCACAAGACCCCGGAAATCGCGCTGGATCAGGCGCGGGCGGCGGATCAGCGGATCAAGGCGGGCGATGCCCCGGCAATGTGCGGGATACCCTTGGGGATCAAGGACCTGTTCTGCACCAAGGGTGTCGCCTCGCAGGCCGGGTCGAACATCCTGAAGGGCTTCAAGCCCGAATACGAATCGACGGTAACGTCAAAGCTGTTTGATGCGGGCGCGGTGATGCTGGGCAAGCTGAACATGGACGAATTCGCCATGGGCTCGTCGAACGAGACCTCGGCCTACGGCAACGCAGTCAGTCCGTGGCGTCGTCAGGGGTCTGACGTGGCCCTGACGCCCGGCGGGTCCTCGGGTGGGTCGGCAGCGGCGGTGGCGGCGGACCTGTGTCTGGCGGCAACCGGAACCGATACCGGCGGGTCGATCCGCCAGCCTGCGGCCTTTACCGGCATTGTGGGCATCAAGCCGACCTATGGCCGCGTGTCGCGCTGGGGGGTTGTGGCCTTTGCATCCTCGCTGGATCAGGCCGGGCCGATGACCAAATCGGTGCGTGACGCGGCGATCATGCTGCAGGCGATGTGCGGACATGACCCCAAGGATTCCACCAGCGCCGACATTCCGGTGCCGGATTTCGAGGCCGCCCTGACCGGCGACATTCGCGGCAAGGTCATCGGTATCCCCAAGGAATACCGCATGGACGGGATGCCGGAGGAGATCGAGGCGCTGTGGCAGACCGGCATTGCGATGATGCGCGATGCGGGGGCCGAGGTCCGCGACATCAGCTTGCCCCATACGAAATACGCGCTGCCCGCCTATTACGTCATCGCCCCGGCCGAGGCGTCGTCGAACCTCGCCCGGTATGACGGGGTGCGCTATGGCCACCGCGCCAAGCTGGCGGCAGGCGACGGTATCACCGAAATGTATGAAAAGACCCGGGCCGAAGGCTTCGGGGCCGAGGTCCAGCGCCGGATCATGGTCGGAACCTATGTGCTTTCGGCAGGCTTTTACGACGCCTATTACAACCGCGCCCGCAAGGTCCGCGCCCTGATCAAGCGCGACTTCGAGACGGTTTTCGCGGAGGGCATTGACGCGATCCTGACCCCGGCCACCCCTTCGGCGGCCTTTGGTCTGGGCGAAATGTCGGATGCCGATCCGATCCAGATGTATCTGAATGATGTGTTCACGGTGACGGTGAACCTTGCCGGACTGCCCGGAATCTCGGTTCCCGTGGGCCTGGACGCGCAGGGCCTGCCCTTGGGTCTGCAACTGATCGGGCGGCCCTGGGACGAGGCGGAGTTGCTGAAATGCGCACATGTTCTTGAGCATCGCGCGGGTTTTGTGGCCAAAGCCGAAAAATGGTGGTAAGCGCCGTCAAAACAACCTTTCCGAGGCAGTAATGACCCGTTCTTCCTTTGGCTTCGCATCTGGCGCGGTCCTTGCCATGCTTGCCATGACAGCCTGCACGCCGACCTCTCCTGCTGGGGGGGAGGGCGTCGGCTTTACCGATTACAACAGCTATATCCGCGGCGCGCAGCCCGGGCCCGCGGGCGCGCTGCCACCACCACCCACAACGGCCTTTGACCCTGCCGCCGCTGCGGCTGCGCTTGACCGGGCCGATGGCGTGGTGCCCCCAACCGAAGTGCTGCCGCTGGAAGCCGACAGCTCTGTGCGTCCTCGGGGCGGTGCCCCTGCCGGGATCAAGGAAGAATCGGGCGAAGTGTCGAACCTGGGCATCTCCGACGAACAGGATTTCGAAGCTGTCAAAGCGCGCGAATCCATCGAAAGCGATGCCGAGCGGATCGCCCGCAACCGGTCGGAATATGTGATTGTCCAGCCCAAGGACCTGCCGGTGCGGTCAGGCGATACCGGGCCGAATATCGTGGAATTTGCGCTTGCGACCACCCATGCGCCTGGCGTGCAGATGTTCAAACGCTCTGGCATCGGCCTCCGCGATGCCAATGCGGCCTGCGGCAAATATGCCTCGCCCGATCAGGCGCAGCAGGAGTTTCTGGCTAAGGGCGGCCCGGATCGTGACCGGCTGGGCGTAGACCCTGACGGCGACGGCTTTGCCTGCGCGTGGGATCCCCGTCCGTTCCGCACCGCGCTCCAGTGACACTGACCCACCCCTCGCCCAATTTCGGCGAGCGGCGCGGGGCAGGACGGCCGGACCTGGTGGTCCTGCACTATACCGCCATGTCCACCTGCGCCGAGGCTTTGGCGCGGCTGTGTGACCCCATGGCCGAGGTGTCGGCGCATTACCTGATCGACACCGATGGCACGGTTCTGTCGTTGGTCGACGAATCCGCCCGCGCCTGGCATGCGGGGGCCGGAGAATGGCGTGGCGAAGGTGACGTGAATTCCCGTTCGATCGGGATCGAACTGGCGAACCCGGGCACCCATCCCTTTGCTGAACGCCAGATCGCGGCACTGGAGCGGCTGTTGTCCGGTATCCTTGACCGACACAACCTTCCCCCGCAATCAGTGATCGCGCATTCCGACATGGCCCCCGACCGCAAGGCCGACCCCGGCCCGCGCTTTGACTGGCGACGGCTGGCGCTGCAGGGGCTGTCGGTCTGGCCTGACCCAGCCCCCCCCGGTGACGCCCCCGCCGACCTGCGCGCCTTTGGCTATCCGGATGCCCCGCAAGACACCCTGCTGCAAGCCTTTCGCCTGCGCTTTCGCCCCTGGGCACAAGGCACGCTGGACGACACAGACCGCGCCCTTGCGGCAGGCCTGCGCCGCTTTGCGGTTGACGGGGCGGGCGGGGACGCCTAACTCACCCCTCGCGCGGAGGGCTGGATGACCGCGGGTGGCAACATCCGAGGAAAGTCCGGACTCCCGTTGGCAAGGGTGCCGGGTAACGCCCGGCGGGGGTAACCCCAGGGAAAGCGCCACAGAGAAGAGACTGCCTCTGTTCGCAGAGGTGATGGTGAAACGGTGGGGTAAAAGCCCACCGCGGGACTGGCAACAGGACCGGCACGGCAAGCCCCACCCGGAGCAATGCCAAATAGGGGCCTCGCGCGGGGGCCGGTCCTGGATCTCGGTCCGGGATACCGCCCGCAGGGATGCCAACGCCCGAGAGGCCCGGGTTGGCAGCTTGACCGCCGTGGTAACACGGTTGGCAGAGGAATGGTCATCCAGCCCCGGATCACGGTCCGGGGTGGACAAAATCCGGCTTACAGGCTCTCCGCGCATTTCCCTTTGCTCAAATATCCCCGCCGGAGGCAACCTCCGAGCCTTACCTGCGCCCCTTCGCGCAGGTAAAGCGAGACAAAGACTCTGCGCGCCCCTTCGCGCGCTCATTTTGATGGGCGTCCGGCAGGTTTCGCTGTTGACTCCGCCAAGCCCATGGCTAAAAGGCAGGCTTCTAGGAATTCGCCGGGGACCTTCGGGCCGCCCGATGCAGGAGAAACGACCATGGCAAAGCCCGCCACCATCAAGATCCGCCTGAACTCGACTGCGGGCACCGGCCACTTCTATGTGACCACCAAGAACGCCCGCACCATGACCGAAAAGATGGTTGTCAAGAAATACGACCCCGTCAAGCGTGAGCATGTCGAATACAAGGAAGGCAAGATCAAGTAGATCTTCCCCCCTTTGCTGAACCGGGCCGCACCGACAGGGGCGGCCTTTTTCATTTCGGAGTGGCCGCATGCAGCGCGTGGAGATCGTCGGGCTTCTGAGGGCGGGCAAGACCACGCTTGCCACGGCACTTGGCACCGCAACCGGGTTTCAGGGCTTTCAGACCGACCGGATGTTCCTGCACTCGGATGGGGCGATCATGTCGTCGGACGCGGCGCAGGCACAGCTTGACCAGATTCTGACTCGACCCGCGAATATTCTGGAAGGCGCGCAGGGCAGGACCCTTGGTCCGCGCGTCGCGGCTTGCGATACGGTGATCTGGCTGGACAACGGCATTGTCCGGCGGGCGCTGAATGCGGTGCCCCGTCGCCGCGCTCGGCGGCTGGCGGGTGCAAGGTCGCTTGCCGCCGTGCGCTTCTGGGGCTGGTTCTGCCTTGGCCATCTGGAGGAGTGCAAGGCTCTGAAGGCCGCACTTGCCGCGCGACCGGCCGGGGTTCGTCTGGTGCACCTGCGCAGCTATGCCGAGGTGCAGGCGTTTCTGGACAGTCTGCCGAAATGAAAAGGGCCGGTCCGAAGACCGGCCCCCTGTTTTGTTCTGGCCGCAGCCTTAGTCCCTGTTGCCCAGGAACTGCAGCAGGAACATGAACATGTTGATGAAGTCGAGGTAAAGCTCCAGCGCGCCCATGATGGCGGCCTTGCCCAACCACTCGCTGTCCATCGACTGCGCGTGCTGCAGGTAAGTGGTCTTGATCTTCTGCGTGTCATAGGCGGTCAGACCGGCAAAGATCAGGATGCCGATGGCCGAAATCGCGAATTCCAGCGCCGAAGACTGCAGGAAGATGTTCACCACCATCGCGACGATCAGGCCGATCAGGCCCATCATCAGGAAGGTGCCCATGCCCGACAGGTCACGCTTGGTGACATAGCCATAAAGCGACAGTCCGGCGAATGCGATTGCAGTCACCAGGAAGGTCTGCGCGACCGAAGCCCCGGTGAAAACCAGCAGGATCGAGCTGATCGAGATGCCGACCAGCGCCGCGTAGACGTAGAAGTAAAGCTGCGCGCCCGCGACCGAGATGCGGTTCAGCACCGCGCCAAAGCCGAAGACCATGGCAAGTGGTGCCAGGAAGACCAGCCACTTGACCGGACCGGTATAGATCGTTGCGCCGAACTGACTGACCAACGTGCCGTTCGACAGTTGCATCACAGCCAGGGCAGGATCTGTCGTGGTGGCAAGTCCGGCAATCGCCCATGCGGCGGCGGCGGTGATCACCATCGCCACGGACATCAGCCCGTAAACCTTGTTCATGTGGGCGCGAAGCCCTGCGTCGATCGTGGCGCGGGCACCAACGCCAACGCTGCGGATCGTGTCGTATTCAGCCATCGAATCCTCCATTGTTGTCCCGAAGGGCAACGCCGGGGGAACCGGCGCGACCTCGTGGGGTCAATATCGGGTGCGCGGGCGACGATTTCAAGCTTTCCTTGCCCGGATCGGGGCGGAAATCCAGTTTCCGTCACCGCTGCCAGTGATCGGGCGCATCCCAGCCCTTGCGGTCCGCCTCGGTCCGGGCGGCCTCACGGCTGACACCGATGTCGCGCAGCAGGTGGTCGTCCAGCACCGCCAGACGCAGGCGGCTGCGGTGCAGGCCGTTGCGGTCGGCAAGCCACCGAAAAAGTGTGAACAAAGACAGGGGTTTGCGGGGAACGCGGGGCAGAGAGCCGGTGGCTATGGTCGTGCGCATGGCGGGCCTTTCATCAGTTTCGGTGATCACGGGGGCGATCCCGATCAATCTTGTTGAACCATGCCAAACATTAATGCATAAGAAAAACGAATGATTGTGAACCCATGAATCAGGATTTGTGATATGGCGCGCAACCTTGACCTGACCGCCCTGCGGTCCTTTGTCACTGTCGCCGATGTTGGCGGCGTGACCCGGGCGGCGGGCTATCTGAACCTGACGCAATCGGCGGTGTCGATGCAGATCAAGCGGCTGGAGGAGGCGCTTGGGCTGACCCTGTTTCTGCGCGCCGCGCGCAAGATGGCCCTGTCTCCCGAAGGCGAGCAACTGGTGTCCTACGGTCGCCGAATGCTGGCCCTGAACGACGAGGCGCTGTCGCAGCTTTCCGCCGCAGCTTGTGGCGGGGAAATTCGGCTGGGGGTGCCGCATGACGTGGTCTATCCGTCGATCCCCGGCATCCTTCGGCGGATGGCGCAGGCTTATCCAAGGGTCCGGATCAATCTGGTGTCTTCCTTTACCCTGCTGATGAAACAGGATTTTGCCGCTGGGGCTTTCGATGTGATGCTGACCACCGAGGAATCTCCCGACTCCGGTGCCGAGGTATTGTCGTCGCGCCAACTGGTCTGGGTCGGTGCGCCTGAGGGCAACGCCTGGCAACGCCGCCCGCTGCGGCTGGGGTTCAAGGACACCTGCAACTTCCGCAATCGCGCCCAATCAGCACTGGACGGGGCAGGGATCGTCTGGGAAACCGCGACCGGCGGCGAAAGCGAACAGGCGGTCGAGGCGACGGTGGCCGCCGATCTGGCCGTGTCGGTTCGGATGGTCGGCAGCATTCCCGAAGGCACCGTGCCGATTGCCTGCGATAACCAGTTGCCGTCGGTGGGCGAGATGAAGCTGGCGCTGTATCGCAACAGCCGCCGCAGCGACGATGCGGTCGATCTTCTGATGTCGGAACTGCGGCTTGCTTACGGGGCCTGATTGATTGGGGTCTGACTTACGCGGATGACCACCTTGCCGGTCGCCTTGCGGTCGCGCAGCAGGGCCAGCCCTTCCGGAAAGCCCTCGAACGGCAGGACCTGACCGACATGGGGGTGGATCTGCCCCGCCGCCCGCATCTGCAAAAGCTGGGTCATGCTGGCGGCCACGACGTCGGGCGCGTGGGTCTGATAACCGCCATACCACAGGCCGGTGACGGTCAGGTTCTTGACCAACAGCAGATTGGCCGGAACCTGCGGCACCTGACCCGATGCAAAGCCGATCGCCAGCAGCCGCCCATCCGGCTTGCAGGCGCGCAAAGCCGCGTCAAAGGCCGGACCGCCGACCGTGTCAAAAACCACATCGACCCCACCCAAACTGCGCAAGGCCTCGCGCAGGTCCGGCGCGTCGCTGTCGATCAGCGCGTCCGCCCCGGCAGCTTTTGCGACCGCCAGCCGGTCCGCACCCCGGGCTGAGGCGATGACCCTGGCCCCCAGCGCCTTGCCGATCTCGACCGCTGTCAGGCCCACACCCCCGGCCGCACCAGTGACAAACAGCGTCTCGCCGGGCTGCAGCCGCGCCTTGTGGGTCAGCGCAAGGTGTGAGGTGCCATAGGCAATGGGAAAGCCCGCAGCCTCGGCAAAATCCATCTGGTCGGGCAGCGGGAACAACCGGGATGCGGGCACGGTGATAAACTCAGCCAAAGCGCCGCACCCGCAGGTCCCCAGCACCCGCGTTCCCGCGGGAAATGCCGGGGTATCTTGGTTCGCAAGCTCGACAATTCCGGCAAATTCCAGCCCCGGAACATAGGGCAGGGCCGGGCATGCCTGATAGGTGCCGTCGATCATCAGAAGGTCGGCAAAATTCAGCCCTGCCGCCATCACACGCACCCTTAATTCGCCTTTTGCGGGAACCGGGGCCGGGTGGCTGACACGGACTGGCCTCCCGCTGACTGTTTCCATTTGCCAGACTTGCATGACCCATTCTCCTCCGAAAATCCGTAGTTTACAATTTTGTTACCCTGATCTGAGGCAGTCAAGCAACCTGTAGTGGTCACACTTGGCAAAATAGGTGCATAAAGCGAATCTGTCTGAAGTAAATTGCATTATGCAGTTCAAAACGCCACAAATTGTGCTGGCAACGATTCCCCCTCTTTTGCCGTTCAGGGGCGCCTTTGGAAACAACCATGCCGTGTTTTCAACATTTGTATAATTAGGTCGGCCGAAAAGAACAGCTTTCACGCAGCGTAGGATTAATTTCACAATACGTTCACGCAGCGCACAATGTGGCACGAAACTTGCTTACAACAAGGTGGGGAACTACAATTGTAACTGGAGTGAAGAATGAAACATCCTGTAGATGCACATGTCGGCAAACGTATTCGTCAACGCCGCTGGATGGTGGGCATGACCCAGCAACAGCTCGCGGACAAGGTCGGCGTGAAATTCCAACAGATCCAGAAGTATGAGACCGGCATGAACCGTGTCAGCGCCTCCCGTCTTTGGGATGTGGCCGATGCTATGGGCGTGTCGATTTCCTTCTTCTTCGAGGGGCTGAGCGAAGGGGCCGCTGCGGCCTATGAACTGCAAGGCGACATGATGGCGGACAAAGAGGCGCTGGATCTGGTGCGCTCGTACTACGCCATCCCAGAGGCACAGCGTCGGCGGCTTTTCGACCTGGCCCGCGTTTTGTCGGACGCAGCGTAAGCTTGACCTTTCCCCCGCGCGCCATTCGCGCGCGGGGGAAGGCGACCATCCGGTCCGCCTGGGCGGAAAGGATGATACATGCGGGTTTCAACGGAACTGGCGACCGAACTGGTGGCAACCGCGCATGAACTGGCCGACGTCGCCCGGGTGGCAACCCTTGCCCATTTCCGCAGCCGCGACCTGACCGCAGACACCAAGGAAACCCAGCGCTTTGATCCGGTGACGGTGGCAGACCGTCTGTCCGAAGAGCGTATGCGCGCGGTTCTGGCCCGCCGCCGCCCGATGGATGGCATTCTTGGCGAGGAATTCGGCAGCACCGATGGCACCTCTGGCTTGACCTGGGTGCTGGACCCGATCGACGGCACGCGCGGCTATATGTCGGGCACGCCGACCTGGGGGGTGCTGATCTCGGTCCGCGACGCTGAGGGGCCGATTTATGGCATCATCGACCAGCCCTATATCGGCGAGCGGTTCGAGGGCGGACTTGGCCGGTCGCAGATGAAGGGCCCGATGGGCGAAGCGGCGCTTGGTGTCCGCGCGCCCCGTCCGCTGGCCGAGGCTGTCCTGTTTTCGACCTTCCCCGAAGTGGGCACCCCGGACGAGGCCGCCGCTTTCCGCCGCGTCGCCCCGCATGCCCGGCTGGTGCGTTATGGCACCGATTGTTATGCCTATGCGCTGATCGCCGCCGGTCAGATCGACCTGGTGATCGAGGCGGGCCTTAAAGCCTATGACGTGCAGGCCCCGATTGCGGTGATCGAGGCTGCGGGCGGCATTGTCACCGACTGGCAGGGCGGCCCGGTCCATGACGGCGGTCAGGTGCTGGCGGCCGCAAGTCGGGAACTGCATGCCGAGGCGATGGCGCTGCTGAACGGCTGACGCCAGTGGCAGGACCGCGCAAGGATGCTTGCCGAGAACGCCGGTGATCCGTTATGGTAACGGGGCTGGCTGCGTCCTTCTCCCTTCTGGCGGCCGGATCGGGTTTCACTCTGGAACCGAAGGGTGCGAAAGGTTGCACCCATGTCCGATATTCTGATCCGCAACGCCGATGTCGTGGTGACGATGAACGCCACCCGGCAGGAACTTAAGCAGACCGACATCCACATTCGCGGCGGCGTGATCCATGCCATTGGTCCGGACCTGCACGCCCCGGATGCGCGGTTGATTGACGCGCGGGGCTGCGTGGTGACCCCCGGTCTGGTGAACACCCATCACCATCTTTACCAGACCCTGACCCGTGCCGTGCCGGGGGGGCAGGACGCGCTGCTGTTTGGTTGGCTGAAGACGCTGTATCCGATCTGGTCGCGGTTTGGACCGGAGGAGATGTTCACCTCGGCCCAGATCGGGCTGGCCGAACTGGCGCTGTCGGGTTGCACGATGACGTCAGATCACCTGTATCTCTTTCCCAACGGCGCGCGCCTTGATGACACCATCGCGGCGGCGGGCGAGGTGGGCCTGCGATTCCATCCCACGCGCGGCGCAATGTCGATCGGGGAAAGTGCCGGAGGCCTGCCCCCCGATGCGCTGGTCGAACGTGAGCCGGCAATTCTGGACGACATGATCCGGGTCGTCGACCGATTCCACGACCCTCGCCCTGGCGCCATGGTGCGGGTCGGGCTGGCCCCCTGCTCGCCGTTTTCCGTTAGCCGCGAACTGATGCGCGATGCCGCCCTTCTGGCCCGCGACAAAGGCGTGATGCTGCACACCCATCTGGCCGAGAATGACGAAGATATTGCCTATTCGCTGTCACGGTTCGGGTGTCGTCCCGGGCAATATGCCGAAGACCTGGGCTGGACCGGTCCGGACGTCTGGCATGCCCATTGCGTCAAGCTGGATAGTTCGGAAATTGAACTTTTTGCCCGTAGTCTGACTGGGGTTGCCCATTGTCCATGTTCGAATTGCAGACTCGGCTCTGGAATTGCTCCGGTTCGGGCGATGCGGGATGCGGGGGTGAAAGTCGGGTTTGGGGTTGATGGGTCTGCCTCGAACGATGCTGGAAATCTGATCGGTGAGGCGCGGATGGCGATGTTGCTCCAGCGCGTCGCAAACGGGGCCGATGCGATGTCGGCGCGGGAGGCTTTGGAGATTGCCACCCTGGGCGGCGCGCAGGTTCTGGGGCGCGACGATCTTGGGCAGATCATGCCCGGCAAGCGGGCTGATCTTGCGATCTGGGATGTGACCGGTATTGAGGCGGCGGGGTCCTGGGACCCGGTGGCAGCGCTGGTCCTGTGCGGCCCGACCCGTGTGCGCGGCCTGATCGTCGAGGGGCGCGAGGTGGTGCGCGACGGGCAGTTGGTGACGGTCGATCTGCCGCTTGTGCTGGAACGGCAGAACCGGCTTGCGGCGCGACTGGCAGGTTCGGTTGTTTTGGGGTAGGACTGACCGCAAGGAGACCTTGATGGACCACAATTTCGAGACCCAGCGCCGCGAGACCTATGACACCTTCAAGCAGTCCAAGGGGGTTAGCCTGCCGAAGACGGCGGTGGTGGAATACTCTTTCTTCATAGAAGAACTTGACGCCTCATGGCCAGCGTTGGAGCGGGCCTTGCGACTGGAAGGCTTTGGCACCCGGCGCGAAAAAGACGGCGAGACCCTGACTGCCACAGTTGGCCCGATTCCGGTCACGCCCGAGGATATCTGGCATTATGAACGGATCGCGACCTCGATCGCGCTGGCGCATGATTTTTACCCGGATGGTTGGGAACTGGCGGAATAATCCACTGCCACGCGAGTCTAAAAATTTTCGTCGAAAATTTTTAGACCTCAGCCCGTGGTTGTGTGACAGGCAAGGGTCGCCCGCCGACCCAGACCTCGGCCACCGCCCGGTCGTCGCCCATCATGATCGTCGGAAACACCGCTTGCCACAGATCGGTGGCCCGCCGCGTGGCCTGTTCGATGGCCGGGGTCGAAGCCAGATCGATGACCACCAGATCCGCCTCCATCCCAACGGCGATGTTGCCGATCTTGCCTTCCGCATGCAGCGCGCGGGCCGAGCCTTGGGTCGCCAGCCACCACAGTTGCGACGGGTGCAGCGATTGGCCGCGCAGTTGCGCCACCTCATAAGCCGCTGCCATCGTCCGCAGCATCGAAAAGTTCGACCCGCCGCCTGTGTCGGTTGCAAGGCCGACCCTCAGGCTTTGGGCAAGACTCATGTCAAACAGCCCCGAGCCGATGAAGGTGTTCGAGGTCGGGCAATGCACCAGGCTGGCACCGGCCTCGATCAGGCGGGCGCGCTCACGTTCGGTCAGGTGGATGGCATGGCCGTAGACCGCACCCTCGCGCAGCAGGCCCTGCGCTTCGTAGGTGTCCAGATAGTCGCGGGACTGGGGGAACAGGTCGTGGACCCAGGCGATTTCATCAGTCTGTTCGGAAAGATGCGTCTGCATCAGGCAATCGGGGTATTCACGCCAAAGCGCGCCGAGGGCGGCAAGCTGTTCCGGGGTCGAGGTCGGTGAAAAGCGCGGCGTGATGACATAGGACAGCCGGTCCAGCCCGTGCCACTTTTGCAGCAGCCGCTTGCTGTCGTCGTAGGCCGATTGCGTGGTATCGCGCAGGCCTTCGGGGGCGTTTCGGTCCATGCAGGTCTTGCCGGCAAAGACCCGCATGCCGCGCGCCCTCGCGGCGGCAAAGATCGCATCGACGCTGGTCGGGTGGATCGTGGCATAGCTGCAAACGGTGGTCGTGCCCCGTGCCAGCACAAGATCAAGATACCTGTCCGCGATATCATTGGCATAGGCGGGGTCGGCAAAGCGCATCTCTTCTGGGAAGGTATAGCTGTTCAGCCAGTCGATCAGCCGCTTGCCCCATGAGGCGATGATCGCGGTCTGCGGGTAATGCACATGCGCGTCGATGAACCCGGCCGAGATCAACCGCGACCCGTGGTCATGCACCCGGGCCCGAGGGTGGCGGGCGCGCAGGTCATCCGCCTCACCGACATCGGCAATGCGGCCTGCATCGACCAGCACCGCGCCATGCGTGATCGGGCGCGCGGCGTCGGGGGTCGTGAACGGGTCGCCCGCATAGCGCAGCACCTGTCCCAGAAGAAGATCAGCCATCGCAGCGCCCCTGTTCTTGTCGTGTCAGCCTAAAGCCTTTATGCCCAAGGGTGAAATCCTTGTGCGCACCTGTTTGCATGAAACAGCTTTCGCTAAGGTCAATGCAATGTGACAGCGCTTCGGGGGCAGCATGACGGAACATCTGGCCGATCCGGAAGACGAAGAGCTGGATCAGGACCGCATCGACGCGGTGTTGCGGGCTGTCGGGGCGTCCGACAGTGCCGCCGTCGGCGCGCTGTTGGACCCGCTGCATGCTGCTGACATCGCCGACTTGCTGGAGCAGATCGGTGGGGCCGACCGGCGGGCGCTTTTGGCCTTGTGGTCGCATGAAATAGACGGCGACATCCTGTCGGAAATCTCGGATGCGATCCGGGAAGAGGTGATCGAGGCCCTGCCACGCGCCGTGCTGATCGACGCGGTCCGCGACCTTGAATCCGATGATGTGGTCGACATTCTTGAGGATCTGGATCTGCCGCAGCAAGGCATGATCCTCGACGCGCTGGAAAGTGCCGACCGGGTGGCCGTGGAACAGGCGATGGCCTATCCGGAATACTCGGCCGGCCGTCTGATGCAGCGCGAAACCGTGGTGGCACCAAACCACTGGACGGTCGGAGAAACCATTGATTTCTTGCGGAAATCCGACCATCTGCCGGACCAATTCTACCATGTCATTCTGGTTGATCCCCGGATGCAGCCGGTGGGCTATGCCACCTTGGGGCGGATACTATCGTCGGGCCGTGACGTGCTGTTGCGCGCCATTGTCGAAGACAGTTTCCGCACCATTGAAGCAACCGACGCCGAGGCAGATGTGGCCTATATTTTCAACCAGTATCACCTGATTTCTTGTCCGGTGGTGGATGCTGGCGGGCGACTGGTCGGCGTGATCACCATCGACGACGCGATGAACGTGCTGGACGAGGAACACGGCGAAGACGTGCTGCGTCTGGCGGGTGTGGGCGATGAGGCCAGCGTGTCCGACAACGCCTTTGAGACGATGAAACAGCGGTTGCCCTGGCTGGTGGTGAACCTCTTTACCGCCTCGCTGTCGGCGGTCGTGATCAACCTGTTCGAGGCGACGATCTCGACCATCGTCGTGCTGGCGGCGCTGATGCCGATTGTTGCTTCGACCGGCGGAATTGCGGGGACGCAATCGCTGGCCGTTTCGGTGCGGGCCTTGGCGACGCGCGACCTGACCGAGGCCAACGCCCGGCGCGTGGTCTTGCGTGAACTTGGGGCTGGGGTCTTGAACGGGCTGGCGCTGGCGGTGATTCTGGGACTGGCCGGCTGGGGGATATTTGGCGACTGGAAGCTAGGGCTGGTCCTGGGCATGGCGATGATCGTCAACCAGATCGTGGCTGCGCTGGGCGGGGTGGTGGTGCCCCTGACGCTGGAGCGGTTCGGGCTGGACCCTGCACTTGCCTCGGGGACCTTCGTGACCACCTTGACCGATGTGATGGGGTTCTTTGCCTTTCTGGGGCTGGCGACGGTGCTGTTGATATGAACGATATCAAGACCTTGGCGCGCGAAGCGGCGTTCGCTGCCCGCAAGACGGCCTTTGCCGCGGGGCAGGGGCAGGCGGCCGAGATCCTTGCCGATTATCTGGCGGGGCAGGCGGGGCGCGTCCTTGCAGGCTATATGCCGATGCGGACCGAGATTGATCCCTTGCCCGCGATGGCGGCGCATCAGGGGCCGGTCGGCGTGCCGGTGATCATGGCCAAGGCAACGCCGCTGCGGTTTCGCGAATGGTCGCCGGGCGCGCGGATGGTAGAGGGGGCCTTCAAGGCGCTGATCCCCGAAGACGGCGCCTGGGTTGAACCGCAGGTGCTGATCGTGCCGCTGCTTGCATGGGATGCGCGGGGGTATCGGCTTGGCTATGGCGGCGGGTTCTATGACCGCACGCTGGAGGGGTTGCGCGCGCGCGTGCCGGTGCTGGCGGTGGGCTTTGCCTTCGCGGCGCAAGAGGTGGCAGAGGTGCCGATTGACGCCACCGACCAGCGGCTGGATGCGATGGTGACGGAAAAGGGCGTTACGGTTTTCGCCTGATGCCCCAATATCCTTCGAAGGATTTTGCAAATCTTTTCGAAAGGATTTGCCCATCCCCCACAGTCAGTGCGCGATATCTTCCTGACGGACGAACATGTTGCCCCAGGCCCGCTCGATCAGGTCGGGGGTCATCTGATAGGGAATGCCCTCGAACTCGCAGACCGCGATCATCTGGTCGATCAGGAAGATCGGCTGATAGTTCGCGTAATTGTCGTCTATCGTCGGGAACTTGACGTTCATCAGGTATATCATCGCCGCTTCATCCAGCGGAATCTTCCGCTTGCGAGCGACCATCGCAAAGATTTTCAGGAAGTTTTCCTGGCTTGGCCCGTCGATCTTGATCTTGAAGAAGATACGACGCAGGGCCGCGCCGTCGAAGATCTGGTTCGGGTGGAAGTTGGTAGAAAAGATTACCAGCGTATCGAAGGGCACAGTGAATTTCTCGCCCGACTGCAGTGTCAGGATATCGCGCGCTTCTTCCAGCGGCACGATCCAGCGGTTCACGAGCTTTTGCGGCGGCTCCGCCTGTCGGCCAAGGTCGTCGACAATGAAGATGCCGCCAGTGGCCTTCAGTTGCAGGGATGCCTGATATGTCCGTGCCGTAGGGTTGTATTTCAGGTCCAGCATGTCCAAAGACAACTCGCCCCCGGTGATAACAGAAGGCCGCTCGCAATAAACATAGCGATTGTCGAACTTGTTCGAGGTGCGGCGCAGGCTGTTCGGGTCATCGACGGCGGCTTCGGCGGCCGAATGCACGATCGGGTCATAGACAGTGATGATCTGGCCGGAATATTCGATGGCACGCGGGACATAGACCTTGTCGGCAAGTGCGGCCCGGATGCCATGCGAGATCGCGGATTTGCCGTTGCCGGGCGGGCCATACAGAAGGATCGATCGACCCGAAGTCACCGCCGGCCCAAGGTTGTCGATCAGGTCAGGAGGCAGGATAAGATGGCCCATGCCGGACATGAGTTGTTCGCGGTTCAGGTGGATGTCGCGGACCGACTGGCGTTTGACCTGAATCTGGTAGTGCTCCAGCGGGACCGGCATCGCGCCGTAATATTCCGACTGCGACAGCGCATCCAACGCGCGGGCCTTGCCGGCATCGGTCAACTCATATCCCATTTCATTGGCAGCCGTCGCGTGCATCGTGCCGGTCGCGGTGATCAGCTTTTGTGTCCGAGCCAGATCGACAAGCTCTTGCGTAAGCTGACCGGGCAGGCAGATGATCTTCGACAGCGCCGATACCTGATCCTGGTTGGTGCGGAACATCGACTTAAGCAGATTGTCGCGCATCATGACGATCGACAGGCCGGTGTCGGCCAGCGAACGGGGCGAGGGCGGTGATGAAACGTTTGACACCGCAGCTTCAGCGTTCATTCGGCAAGCTCCGTAAACAATCTTGGCGGACTGCGTCAATTAGTAGTGTAACCGTGAGTTGTGTCAAGCTTGCGACCAGAACGCGACCGCAAGATAAAAGACCAGAATTCCTGACAATGCCAGCCCAAATGGAAAGTATCGCCGCTGTGTCCAGCTTTCCCAATCCGGGGTCAGGTTGCGGATCGCCGGAATACTTCCCGCAATCCGGTGCAATAACAATGCGGCTATCATGCAGACGAAGATGATCTTCAACAACATGCCGATGCTGACTCCGACAAAGACCGGTGCCATCGCCGCAGCATATTTGGCATCGCCTGCGCCGAAGGTTCCGGTTGTGTAGAGCAGGTAGCCTAACACCAGAACGATGACCATCAGCGCAAAACCCCAGAACCAGGCGGTCCAGGTTGTCACTGCCATCCATCCAAGAAGTGGCCAGACGGCAGCAAGCGCCAGCACTGCCTTGTTCGGGATCTTCATCCGCTTCAGGTCGGATCCGGCCGCCCAAAGTGCGATGGGAAGTGCCGGTGCAAGCAGGATCAGGGCTCCGGTCGAAGTGATCATCAGAGCGCCACATTCGCATCAATCGTTTCCAGGCTGCGGCTGGCGGCCTCGAAATATTGAGGGTGGGTCTCGATCGCCTGCACGAGCAGGCTTTTTCCGACTGACACATCGCCCTGCTTGATCGCGGCAAGCGCCATGGAATACAAGAGCTCTGCCCGTTCGATCTGGGTCATGGTCACGACCGGAAGATCATATTTGCGCTGCGCGGCCCGGGCCAGAACAAGGTTGTTCTTGGCGGTGAACATCGAGGGGTCGTAGGTCAGCGCCTCGTCGAACAGTTTTTCCGCCCCGGCATGTTCGCCACGCGTCAGTTTGGAGTAACCCCAGTTGTTCAGCACAGAGGCCGGTTTGGTGGTCAGACCGACGGCGATTTCATAGAAGCTGTCGGCCTTTTTCCAGTTCTTTTCGGAATCGGCGACCATGGCTTCCAGACGGTAGCGGTCAAATGTCTCATGCGTCGGCGGGATCAGCGCCAGTTCCGCCTTGGCCTCGGGCCACTGGTTCGACCGGATCAGCGCATCCGACAGCATAACCCTGTCTTCGGCGGTGCCCTCGGCGTGATAGGCGACCTGACGCCAGATCTGTGCGGCCTCGGTCGGCTTTTGCGCCCGGATCAGCGACTTTGCCAGACCGCGCATGAAATCGACGCGGCCGGGATCCTTTTGCAAAGCACCGGTGAAATAGGCGACCGCCTCATTCGGGTCGGCCACGCTGAGCATGACGTCGTTAAGGTTTGACTCGTCAATGACATTTACGTCCTTGAGGGCCCTTTCAACCTGCGCATCGGAATTCTGCTGACAGGCCGACAAGAAAACCGTGCCGCCAAGGCACAGCACAACAAGACCAGGGTGGCGCATCTTTCGCGTCCTTTTTTTACAGACTGCCCGGAGCCCTTCTCTCAGAGCTGCGTGAGAAGCACGTATTTGCCCTTTTCACGCCGCACGAGGCGGAACTCGCCTTCTTCTTGGGGGGCATCATACACGCTTGATTCGCTTAGGGCGATAGCGAGCATAAGATTTTCTCGGATTGCGTCCGTTTGGCCACTATCCTGTGCAAATGCCTGCTGAAAAATGATCCGCGCCTCGCCGATTTCGCCACGTTCGATCAACACCACGCCAAGATTATTCAAGGCAGGCACGAATGTCGGATCTGCGTCTATGGCTTGGCGCAGGATGTCTTCTGCCTGCCCAAGCCGGCCAAGTGCGAGGTTGGCCGAGCCGATTGCCGACAGGGTATCGACGTTCAGACCACTTGTTCCGGCCGCCCGGTAATAGGCTTTCAGCGCAAGCTCGTATTCACCCGCTTCCATCAGTCGATGGCCAACCAACAGGCCGTCAATCGCATCGCCCCGCGCATCGACGCCATGAGGCACATTGCGCGACACAGTGCCCGACGGCGAGCAAGCTGCCAGCCCAGCGGTCAGCGCAAGTATCAGAAAAGGAATTCTCTTGGACTGCACGTCTTCTTTAGCCTCGTTTTTCGGATGTCAGCTGCCCATGTTGGCAAGCATTGTCGCAATTCCATACACTGATGGCCCGATAAGAATGACCAGTAGCGGCGGAACCGTGAACAACATAGTGCCAAGAGTCAGCTTGGTAGGCAACATGTTTGCCTTTTCTTCCGCCCGCATGATCCGCTTGTCGCGCATGTCGGCGGAATAGACACGCAAGGCTTCGGCAATCGAGGTTCCGAAGGTTGCCGACTGGATCAATGTCGTCACAAAAGACGCGACATCTGGCACGCCAACCCTTTCGGCCATGTCCTTTAGAACCGTGGTGCGTTCCTTGCCTGCCTTCATTTCGTGGGCGATCATGTCGAACTCGTCAGCCAGTGAAGGATAGCCCGAGCGCGACTCGGCGCCGACGCGGATGATCGACTGGTCAAGAGATTGCCCGGCTTCGACGCAAACCAGCATCAGATCAAGGGCATCCGGGAAACCCTCGATGATTTCAGTCCGGCGTTTTTCGACCCGCTTGGTTACCCAATAGCGCGGAATGTAATAGCCTATGGCGCAGGGCAACAGCGTGTATATCAACATGCTACGGGTCGAAAGGTCGCCGTTCACCGACTGAACCAGCGCATAGATAATACCCAAAAGCAGGAACGTAATTCCAAAAAGAAACTGCATTGCGTGGAACATCCGAACAGCGTTCTTCGACGGGTAACCGGCGCGCAGCATGTTCAGTTTGGCTGCCGATAATTCTTCCTTCTTCTGCGGTTCCAGAAACTGCGCGAAGCGTTCCAGCTTGTCGACCTTGTTTTCGGTGCGACGCAGCTTTTTCTTAATTCCAGTGATGTCGGCTGGTTGAACATCCTTAAGTTCGCGAAATCGGTCGCGCTGTCTTTTCATCACCGTCGGGAGTGCGATCAGGATCAAAAGAAATCCCAGCATGCCGACGGCAAGCAAAGGCCCCAGTGGCCCTAATTTTTCAGTCAGAAAGCTCATGATTCCGGAGAGAAAGTCCATAGTCCCTCATACCTTGATGTTGGTCATGATCTTCATGAAGATGATGTTGATGACAAGAAACACGACGACAAACAATGCAGCAGGAATGAAAGCGGCGGTCTCGCGGACGGCATCATAATAGTCGGGCTTGATGACGTTGATCATGACCAAGGCCAAAATCGGGAAAGCGGACAGGAATTGCCCCGACCATTTTGCTTCGGACGTGATTGCGGCGACGCGGCGGAAAAGCTTGAACCGTGCCCGGATGACCTTTGAAAGCCCATCAAGGATTTCGGCAAGGTTGCCGCCCGATTGTTGCTGGATCGTCACGGCGACGGCAAGAAAGCGCAAATCCTGGCTGTCCATCCGTTCGGCAAAAGCCTTGAGCGACTCCGTCACTTCCCGGCCATAAGCGGCCTCGTCGGCAATGACCCCGAATTCCGAACCAAGCGGATCGGGAATTTCCTTGGCCACAATGCCAATCGCCGTCGAAAACGGGTGCCCCACGCGCAACGAGCGGACCATCAATTCGATCGAGTCAGGAAGCTGTTCTTCCAGCAAGGACATCCGTTTCTTGGCCTTGCGGTTCACCCAGACATAGACGCCGCCGATCCCCATCAGGATCGCAAGAATGATCCGCAGCCCGAATGCGGCTTCGGTCATCAACGTCAGCATCAGGAACGCAAAGATCGCCACCAGACCCATGATGCCAACCAAGGCCGTGGGCGAAAAGGCGATAGCCGCGCGCTGGGCCTTCTTCGCGAAAACCGAATACAGCGGGATGTTCTTGGCGTTCAGGTGCTGGTTCAACTCCTTGCGAAGCTGTTCCAGAACCAGTTCGCGGTTCGCGTTCTTTTCCAGAAGGGTCAGGCGGCGGCTTAATCGACTGTTAAGGCTGATCGATTTACCAAAGGCGACCAGATACAAACCCTCGACGATCACCACGACGGCGACGAAGATCACAAGATAGATCAGGGGGGCGGCGCTGAATCCCATTTTGGTCAGACAACCTGTTCATAGATGGAGGCAGGAAGATCATAGCCCCACTGGCGGAACCGGTCCGAGTAGGACGACCGGATGCCGGTTGCATTGAAACGGCCGATGATCCGGCCAGACGGATCGACGCCAAGCCGTTCGAAGCGGAATACTTCCTGCATCGAGATGACCTCGCCTTCCATGCCGGTGATTTCGGTGATCGAGGTCATCCGCCGAGTTCCGTCCTGCAGACGGCTTGCCTGCACGATCACGTTCACAGCCGAGGCAATCTGGTTGCGCATCGCTTTCAGCGGCATCTCGATCCCGGCCATGGAGACCATGTTTTCCAGGCGGCTGATCGCGTCGCGCGGGTTGTTGGCGTGGATCGTGGTCATTGACCCGTCATGACCGGTGTTCATTGCCTGCAGCATGTCGATGACTTCTTCACCGCGGGTTTCGCCCACGATAATCCGGTCAGGGCGCATCCGCAGTGCGTTTCGCAGGCAATCACGCTGGGTGACGGCGCCTTTGCCTTCGACGTTGGCCGGGCGGCTTTCCATCCGGCCCACGTGGGCCTGCTGAAGCTGAAGTTCGGCGGTGTCTTCGATGGTCAGCACGCGTTCATGGTTGTCGATAAAGGAGGACAAAGCGTTCAGTGTCGTGGTCTTACCGGAGCCCGTTCCGCCGGAAACGATGATGTTCAGACGGCAGGATACGGCGGCCTGCAGATAGGCGGCCATCTCCTCGGTGAAGGCACCGAACTTTACCAGATCCTCGATCCGCAGTTTGTCTTTCTTGAATTTCCGGATGGAAACCAGCGAGCCGTCCACCGCAATCGGCGGAATCATGCAGTTGAAACGGCTGCCGTCCCGCAGGCGGGCGTCGCAGTAGGGGTTGGACTCATCGACCCGGCGGCCCACGGCAGACACGATCTTGTCGATGATCCTGAGCAGATGGCGTTCGTCGCGAAAGGTCACATCCGACAACGTCAACTTGCCGGCGCGTTCGATGAAGATGCGCTTTGGACCGTTGACCAGAATGTCGTTGATCGTGTCGTCTTTCAGCAACGGTTCCAGCGGGCCAAGGCCCATGACCTCGTCATACAGTTCTTGCGTCAGGGCCAGCCGGTCTTCCTTGTTCAGGGCGACCGACATTTCGTCCAGCGCTTCGGTGGTCAGCGAGGTGATCTCGTTTCGAAGCTGCTGTTCGCTGGCCGATTCCAGCGCGCCGAGGTTCAAGTCCTCCAGAAGCCGCTTGTGAATCTCGACCTTGAGTTCGGTCAGGCGCTCCTTGCGCTTCTTGTCGCGGTCGATAGCCATCGTCTCAGCCGCAGTCAGTTGTGGAGCCTGCACTGTGGCCCGACCCGAAAGGCCGGGCTTTTCGACTGGCGCTGTTGTGGCGGCCGTTGGCCCGCCTGGGCGGCCCGGAGGATTGGCCTTGGAGAAGCGGCTAAACACGGATCAGTTTCCTTTCCCGTCAGGCACGGCCGACTTCGGCTGATTTGTTGAGATCATACAATGATTTGGCGAGTTTTTGCAATTCTTTGCGCAATGGGTTCCTCGCTCCGTTTTCAGCGATCGGCAGCCCATGGTCATTGGCTTGCGTTACCTGGTCACCACCGTCAGGAAGCTGGATTTCGATGACGATATCCAGACTTTCCGCCATCCGTTTGACGCGTGCTTTCGCCGAAAGATCAGTGAATTTCGGTGCGCGGTTCAGCACATAGCGCACCTTCTCATGCGGCAGCGCCTCGGCCTTGAGAGCGCGAATGAAACGCAGGACGTTCTGAGCCGACCGAAGATCCAGTTCCAGCAGGGCAAAATACAGATGCGACCGGGTCAGGACGGCCTCGGTCCAGGCGACGACGGTGTGCGGCATGTCGACGATCACAAAATCGAAATTTGCCTGCGCCATATCAAGAAGATGGCCAATATCTTCGGCGTTGACCATGTCCAGAGGCAACATGTCTGTCGGCGCGGTCAGGACATGAAGCCTGTCGTTGAACGTCAGCATCGACTTCATCAGGCTGTCGGCGTCCAGTCCGGCGGTATCGCTCAGGACTTCCAGCACCGCCTCTTTGCGCGGCAGGTCAAGATAGGTCGCAACTGACCCGAATTGCAGGTCAAGGTCGATGACGCAGATCCTGAGATTTTCGGTGCCGGGCAGCAGACACAGTTCCCAGGCAAGGTTGGCGGCAAACGTCGTGGCCCCGACACCGCCGGCCATGCCATGCACCGGGAGGATGACCCCGCTACGGTCGCCTTTCAGCTTGATCACGCCGGTAAAGATGCCGGTGGTGGGATCATATCCCTCCGGCATGACCATGCTTGGCTTGCGCAAACGCTCGATAGCTTCGTGAAGCGCGCCTTCTGGCAAAGGGTATGGAACGAAGTCGTCAGCCCCCAGCTTTTGCATCTGATAAAGCACTGAAGGGCTGACCTGATTGGCAATAAGCAGAACCTTGATCTTTTTGGCTTTCGCCGCCTTGATCACGTCGTTCATCTTCGACAGTTCGCTTTCGTCCTCGCTGTCAACGGCGATCGCGACGAACTGCATGCCGCTGCTGTCGGGTTGCTTGAGGAACACAAGCGCATCTTCAAAGCTCAGGTCACCCCAGGCCTCGCCAAGCTCCTGCTCCATGTCGTCGATCAGCAGGTCGAACCGCTGCACATCGCGTGAGATCGTGCATGCCAGAATTGGCGCGGGATCACTCTGTACCATTGCTTTGCTCGTCATTTTGTCTGCTATGCGTTCCGTAGTTGAGTAAGCATACTTGGATCAGGTTTGGAAAGGGACAGATTAGAATCCCTTCGCAGTCACATAATTGCGCAAATTTTGGCCAGAGGGCACACTAGCAAGTTTGATCAGTAATGTTGGCGACATTGGGGCTAAAGCCGTCGAATCTTTGGATTGCACGTGAATATGGAAACAAAACGGCCGGGCAATGCGCCCGGCCGTGTCTTGTCGCTGTTGATCTATCAGCCTGGCGCGGCCACTTCGGTCGTTGCGCCCACGTTCGTCGGGTGGGCCGGAATCGCGCTCTTTACATATTCGCGCCAGATGATCGCGGCGTATTTGCCGTTCAAAACCAGCGGATCCGACTGCACGAACCCGGAAACTTCGGTGACGGTCCGCCGATTGCGGGCCTCGGGCTCATTGGTTGCGATCAGCGGCCGTGTCTTGCCGTAGCTGACCACTGCCTCAAGCCGCGACCGGTCAACTCCAAGCGAGATCATGTAAGCCACCGCTGCCTGGGCCCGGCGCATGCCTAGGCTTTGGTTGTAGCTTGCCGAGCCGACCAGGTCGGTATGGCCGAACACGCGGAACCGCACTTCCGGGAACTGGCGAATGAAGTTTGCCTGCTTCTGCAAGACCGTCTTCGCTTCGTCCGACAGGTCGGACTTGTTGAATTCGAAGTTGATCGTGTCCGGAACTTCGGCCGCGAAGCGCTGGGCAAGGGCAACGGCATAGTCCAGCTGACCCGACTGGATCAGCACGTTGTTCATGGTGGCATTGCCGAATTCGCCCTTGTCGACTTCGGAGCCAAGCTCGCGGTCCCAGCTTACAGAGGATTCACCACAAGCGACGAGGGCAAGAAGCGCCGAGGAAGCGAACAGTTTGGAAAGCTTACCGGTCATCATCTTACTCCATCACATAGCCGTAAGAGGTGGAGAAGTCCTGCCGGGCAACTTCGCCCGCGGCCCCTTCGTTCGCGCTTCCGGCGACCGTGCCAAAAAGAAACAGCTCACGTTCGGTCGGGATACGAACCCGGTCGGTTGGCAGCGACAGGGCCTCGCCAGAGACCGGCGTGACCAGATGCGGCGTCACGATGATCACCAGTTCCGATTGGTTGCGCTGATAGTCTGCGCTGCGGAACAGGGCGCCGAGGATCGGCACGTCGCCCAGCCACGGAACCTGACCAGTCAGATCGCGGAAGTCGTCCTGCAGCAGGCCTGCAATCGCAAAGCTTTGCCCGTCGCGCATTTCGACCGTGGTCGACGTTTCGCGGCGCTTGAAGCCATTGACCGTGAAGGTTCCGACCGAGATGCCGACGGTACTGTCGATCGACGATACTGCGGCGTTTATGACAAGGTTGATGATGTCGCCATCGACAACCGTCGGGGTAAAGTTCAGTTCGACACCGAAGGGCTTGTATTCCACAGTCACGGAACCGTCGCCGTCGTCGACCGGGATCGGGTATTCGCCACCTGCAAGGAACTTTGCTTCCTGACCCGAAAGGGCGGTCAGGTTCGGTTCTGCCAGGGTGCGGACCATGCCCTTGGTTTCCAGTGCTTCCAGCAGCACGTTCAACTGGACATCGCCGATGCCGATGCCAAATCCGATGCCGCCGCCAGCGTTCCTACCTTGAAGCGTATTCACGACCGAACCCGCATCGCCGATGGCCTGGCCGGCAACAAAGTCGCCGTTGCCAAGGGCGCCGCTGACGCCGCCGCTGGTTCCGACGCCGGTAAAGCTCAGGCCGGTGTCAAGTTCCTTGCTGACCGACCGCTGCATTTCGGCAAAGCGCACCTTCAGCATCACCTGCTGCGTGCCGCCTACGACCATCAGGTTCGACACCCGATCTGGCGCATAGCGGTTTGCAAGATCCAATGCCCGGTCCAGCTTTGCGGTCGAAGATACCTGGCCGGAAAGGACGATGCCGTCATTGGCGGTACGAACTTCGATGTTCTCGCCCGGAAGGATCTGCTGCAGACGCTCCTTGAACTCGGCGATGTCGGGCGTGACGTGCACATCAACGTTCGAGATCAGTTGCCCATCCGCGGACAATAGCGTGAGCGTGGTGCGCCCCGGTGCCTTGCCAAGAACGTAGATTGACCGGTCCGACAAGGTGGAAATATCGGCGATGCCTGGGTTGGCAATCGACAATTCCGAAAACGCAACGTCGCTCTCGACGACAACGGCCCGGTTCATCGGGACGCTCAATGCTCCTGAGGCCTGACCCTGCAAAACCCGCAGGACTTCAGCCGATACCGGCGTCAACGCCGTCGATGCGAGTGCCGCACCGAGATATCCTGCAACTAGAATTCGTTTCATGTTCATGTGATCTGCCCTTTCGACCACGCCTCGGTTGGGTCTTGATGCCCTTAACGAAGTCAGGATGACCCAAGTTCGTTTTTTTTGCAATAATCAATAAGTTGAAAGGTTTTCTTGATGTGTGGAAACTGCAACACTTCGCAAAAGGTTGAAAAATGAAAGGGGCGCGACCCCATATGCTGTGGTCGCGCCCCAAAAATCTAAGCCAGTTTTACTCCGTGCAGGGGATGATCGTCTCGACGACTTCGGTCCCTTTGCGCTCTTTCTGCTTGCAGATCTTGGCGACCGGAGCTTCCTCGACGACGACCGGCGCCACCTCTTCGATACCCAGCAACTCGTTGGTGTCGATCTCGATCTTCTCGGTGACGACGGCGGCAGTATCACCCACCAGAGACATCGTCAGAGTCCCTGATGACTGCGCCTGGGCGAGCCTGGCTACCTGCTCGGGGGTTGCCGCGACTGTTACCGATTTGGCATCTTTCGACTCGTTCACCTGCCCGTCGTTAAAGCTTTTGTCGACCGCGATGATCTGGATGGAGCTTTCGATCAGCCGGGTGGATTCGCCGCCAGTGCCCTGGATATTGCCGGTCCAGTAGATGTCAATGTAGTCGTCGGGCTTGACGAAGCCGGCAACGCCAGAGGCGACGCCAACCTTGATCCCGAAGGCGCGCATGCCGGGGGCAAGCTTGGCGGTAAGGCCGGCAAGCTCTCCCGGTTCGGTCAGGCGGCTTGAAAGGACCGGCTCGTAAGCCTCGGTCGGGCGCATGATATAGCGGGGGCCAGGGGCGTTTTCCGGAAACAGGATGGCTTCGTCGCGGAAAATCGATTCTGGAAGCGAGGCTTCAGGCCAGTAGATCAGCTTTACGTCCTCTTTCTTCAGGGCGTCGCCGTATTGAAGCTCGGTCGTGAAGACGTAGACCTCGACCAGCTTGCCGGCTTTGGCGTTATACTCCCGCTCTTTGGCAAGGAGGTTTTCGGTCTTGGCAATATGTTCCTGGATCATGTAGACGGCCACGCCGGCCAAGCCCATGCCGATGACCAGCACCAACGCGAAAACTGCTCTCATTATATTCCCCTAGCACTGATACCAAGATGGCCTGCGCGTCCACTTGTAATGCCAGACGACCACACCATCAATACAGGCGCCGTCGATACAATCAACACAAGCGCGCACTCAGTCGAGAAATGCGCTGGCCGAGTTGATCGAGTCACGGATGAAGGCTGCCAGGTCTGAAATCGGCCCAACAATCGGGCTAACGGCGAGAACCGCCAGGATCACGACGCCTGACGTCAGGACAACCCAATCCACGGTGACCGCGCCAGACTCATCTTGTAGAAACTGCTTTGAAAGACACATCCGGGCTCTCCGTTCGTGCGCGCCGCGCCTCGACACATTATGCACCCCGAATGCGGCAAAACTATAGCTGCAGTTGGGTGAACAAATTTGAACTATACTTAAAGTTGACCGCTAAGACCCATAGTGCTAGCGGAAAAGTGGCCGCATCCTATGCAAGATGCGGCCACTTTGGATCTGATAGTCAGATCAGATCAGATCAGATCAAGGGGCAGCGTTCTGCATGGCGAGGCCAGCTGCGTCGACTTCTGCGGCGATGTCATCTGCAAGGCCCGAAACGGCCGGCTGGATGAACGTGAAGACAACAAGACCCAGGCCGACAACGGCAGCGGTCAGAACGACCCAGTCAACGGTCACGGCGCCAGCTTCGTCTTTCAGGAAAGCGGAGAATTTGGTCATGTGAGATCCCTCTCTAAGATTTTGTGTTTCGATCAACCGCTTTGTTCGGGCAATGAGTGCCTTCCCTACTCGGTATTATCATATATCACACCCCAATCATGGCATCAGTTTGGAAAGATTTGGGGTATTACTCGCCTCTAGGTGGAATCGGCGCTGAGAGGTGTTAACTTATTGAAAACGAATGAAAGATAATCTCTGTAAATGCGTTTTCATGCCGCATGAAGTGTGACATTTCGGCCAATTCTGGCGAAAATGCCACTTTTGGTGAATAATTGGGCTGGCCGGATGCCGGAAAAGCTGCGAATCTCCGCCCAAAATAACAAACGGGCAGGCGACCGCAAATGCGGCAGATACCACACGTCATCGCAGCGATTCTCTGCGTTACCGTTCCTTGCGTTGCGCTGGCTGAAGGTTCGACCTTCAAGCGTGTGAAGGTTGGCGAAGGCCTTCCCGGCAAGCTGATCACTGTGCAGATCGACCCGGTTGCGCAGGCCGCCTATCTGGCCGCCTTGCCAAAGGTCGATCCGAATCCGGTGCATGAGGTGATGCCCGAAGCGGAAACCCCGAAAGCTGACCGCGATGGAGCCATCCCCCCGGCCGAGGTTCCAGCGTCGTCCTATGCCTGGTTCTGGGATACCGTTCCTGTCGGTCTGTCCGAGGTTTCGGGTAGATTCGATCTGGCGCTGTCGACCCTGACCGCGGGTCCAGACGGCCAGTCGGTCAACTCCCCCCGGTTGCAGCACTTGCAGACTGTGGCGGAAACCTATGGCACCGAGATTCTGACAGCCACCGTCGGCACCAATGTCTCGCCCGCGTTGGTGCTGGCGGTGATCGGGATCGAAAGCGCCGGCAATGCCGAGGCGCTGAGTTCAGCCGGGGCGGTCGGGCTGATGCAATTGATCCCTGCCACGGCGGAAAGGTTCGGTGTTACTGATTCCACCGATCCGGCGCAGAACATCAAGGGCGGCGTGGCCTATCTGGACTGGCTTTTGACCGAGTTCGACAATGATCCGTTGATGGTCATTGCGGCCTATAATGCCGGTGAAGGCGCGGTGCGCGCCAACCAGGGCGTGCCGCCCTATGCCGAGACGCGGGACTATGTGCCCAAGGTGCTGGCCGCGTGGCGGGTGGCGCAGGGCCTGTGCCTCAGCCCACCAGAGCTTGTGACAGATCCTTGCGTCTTTTCCGTGGTTTCGGCGGGTCTTTGACGCCCGCCGACCTTGCAATCAGACAATCGTCGCCTCGGTCGCGGCGCGAAGCTCGGCCTCGGTGACGCCGGGGGCCAGTTCGACGATCTTCAGGCCGCCGGGCACGACATCCAGCACGCCAAGATTGCTGATGATCCGGTTGACCACGGCCTTGCCGGTCAAGGGCAGGGTGCAGGCCTTAAGCACCTTCGATTCGCCGTGCTTTGAGGTGTGGTCCAGCACCACCACAACGCGGCCCACGCCTGCGACAAGGTCCATTGCCCCGCCCATGCCCTTGACCAGCTTGCCGGGGATCATCCAGTTCGCAAGGTCACCGTTTTCGGCCACTTCCATCGCGCCAAGGATCGCCATTGCAATCTTGCCGCCCCGGATCATCGCGAAAGACTGCGCCGAATCGAAATAGGCGGTCTGCGGCAGTTCGGTGATGGTCTGCTTGCCAGCGTTGATCAGGTCGGCGTCTTCTTCGCCTTCAAACGGAAACGGGCCCATGCCCAGCATGCCGTTTTCCGACTGCAAGGTCACGTTCACGCCCGCCGGAATATAGTTCGCCACCAGCGTCGGGATGCCGATGCCAAGGTTCACATACATCCCGTCGCGCAGTTCCAGTGCGGCCCGCGCAGCCATGCCATTGCGGTCCCAGCCTTTGGTTTCTTCGGCCATTATGCGTTCTCCCGCTTGCGGACAGTGCGGTTTTCGATCCGCTTTTCATGGGCTCCGGCGATGATGCGGTGGACATAGATGCCGGGCAGGTGGATCTTGTCGGGATCAAGGCTGCCCAAGGGCACCACTTCCTCGACTTCGACCACGCAGGTTTTCCCGCAAGTCGCTGCGGGCACGTTGAAATTCCGCGCGGTCTTGCGGAAGACGAGGTTGCCTGACGGGTCCGCCTTCCAGGCCTTGACGATGGCCAGGTCGGCGACCAGCCCGCGTTCCAGAATATAGGTGCGGCCGTCGAAATCGTGGTGTTCCTTGCCGTCAGCAATCACTGTGCCGACGCCGGTCGCGGTGTAAAAGCCGGGAATGCCCGCACCACCGGCGCGCATCCGTTCGGCCAGCGTGCCTTGGGGGTTGAACTCCAGCTCCAGCTCCCCGCTCAGATACTGGCGCATGAATTCGGCGTTCTCGCCGACATAGGACGAGATCATCTTCTTGACCTGCCGGGTTTCCAGCAACTGGCCAAGGCCAAAGCCGTCAACGCCCGCGTTGTTTGACGCGACGGTAAGGCCCTTGGTCCCGGCATCGCGGATGGCGGCAATCAGCAGTTCGGGGATGCCGCAAAGGCCAAAGCCGCCGGATGCGATCAGCATTCCGTCGTGCAACAACCCCTCAAGCGCCGCGGCGGCGCTTGGAAAAACCTTGTTCATCATCCTCTCCCTTCCGGTTCCGGCCTTTGGACGCGATCGGCGCGCTGCGGAACTTCGGACCGGGTGATCCTGAAAGATTGCAGGGTGGCTTGCCATCCGTAAGAATACGTAGATGGATACGTATAAGGGGGGCAAAATGGCAGCGATGGATTACGAACGGCTGGCGTTTCAGCACGCCCCGGATGCGACGCTGATCCTGTCGGACCGGGTGATCCTGCGGGCCAGCCTGCGGGTGGAAGACGTCTTTGGCTGGTCCCCGCGTGAGGTCGAAGGGCAGTCGATCCGCATGCTTTATCCCGGCCAGACCGATTACGAGGTGATCGGCGACCGCGCTCGCCGCGCGATGTTGGCCAGCGCGGTCTTTCGCGATGAACGCTTCATGCGCCGGAAGGACGGGCAGGTGGTCTGGATGGAGGGCCATGGGGCCGCCCTTGACCGCAGCGACCCGCAGCGGCTGGCGATCTGGACCTACCGGCCGATTGATGCGGGGCCCTCCAAGGTTGGGCAGGACACCCAAACCGCACTGACACCGACCGAAAAGCGCATCGCGCGCTATCTGGTGAACGGGTTTACTTCGAAGGAAGTCGCCCTTGCGCTGGGGTCATCCCCGCGCACGGTCGAAGTGCACCGCGCCAACATGATCCGAAAAATGGGGGTAAGGAACAGCGCCGAATTGGTCAGCCGTCTGCTGTCAGCACCCCAGATACCCTAAGTGTCCCGGACCAGTTGCAACCATTGCAGATAGCCGGTCGCATTGTGCTGGATATAGTCGATCTGCACCCGCCGGCTGTCATCGCCGTGCCAGAACTGGCCATCAGCATACCACCTTTGTTGCAGGCGCAGGTTTTCTTCGGCATGCGCACGGATATGGTCGACCAAATTCTGCTCCAGAAGCCCCGGGCGGGCGCGGGCCAGCAAAAGGACGCGGGTCAATGCCTCGCTGCGGCAGGCGATCGGGGTGGACTGTCCGCGCCTGCGATAGCTGGTATCGCCCAGGATCATCCGCATCAGGCCCGTCAGATAGACCGAACCCAACCTTTCGGTGACGACGCCGCGCTCTACCGCTTCGCAGGCCGCATAGGCCATCCAGTGGCTTTGTTCGATCCATCCATAGCCGCGCTGCATCAAGGCGGTCGTGACCCGGGCAAGATCGTCGCTCATCGCTCCGGTCCTCAAGAGACCAAAAAGAGCTTCGCCAGTATAATAGTCGGAACGGAAGGGAAGCACCTTTCCGGTCGCAAAATCGCGCTTGTGACGAAAGTCGTCGCGGTCGATTTCGTCCAGCGTGTATTGCTGCATCCGGGAAATGGTCTCGGGCAGGGAATGAGGCAGAACCCCAGTCGCAAGGGGTTGCAATGACGGAATTCTTTGCGCTTCGCCAAGGGCCAGAAGCGCCAGGCCCAATCCGCCGATCTTGACCGCCCCCTGGGTGACGAGGGCCAGACTGGGCCGGTCGGGCTCGGCCCAGGGCGGGGGTGCAAGCTTGAGACCGATCCGGCCAAGCGCCCGGACAATTGAAAGCGTCAG